>CAYYBK010000154.1:0-5265 GCA_964470015.1 uncultured Syntrophales bacterium | reverse complement strand
ATTATACTGGCTGCTGTTTTTGCTGCTTTAAAATTTGCCCAGCGTACAGCCGTTCATAAACTCAGCAAAAAGGCGGCGGAAACAGAGAACCAGCTTGACGATTTATTGGTCAGCATGCTCCGGCAGACGAAATTTTTAGTCCTGATTGTGGTTTCCGTTTACGCCGCATCGTGGGCAGTGACCATCAAACCTTCCGCCGCCGCCCTTTGGCAGAAGACGGTTGTTCTGATTATGATCTTGCAGGGCGGCCTCTGGGCCAGCGTTGCCGTCACGTTCGGGCTGAACCGTGTGATGCAGAAGCGGATGGATCAGGATGCATCCAGCGCCACAACCATCACTTTTCTGGGATTTATCGCCCGGTTCGTGCTCTGGATCATTGTCTTTCTTTTGGTGCTGGACAATCTCGGCGTGAATATCACCGGTCTGGTTGCCGGCCTCGGCATCGGCGGCATTGCCGTGGCACTTGCCGTACAAAACATCCTGGGTGATCTTCTGGCGTCACTATCCATCGTGCTGGACAAGCCTTTTGTGATCGGTGATTCCATCGTTGTTGATTCTTTTTCCGGCACCGTTGAGCACATCGGGCTGAAAACGACGCGCATCCGCAGCATCAGCGGCGAACAACTGGTATTTTCCAATAATGATCTTTTGAAAAGCAGGATTCAGAATTACAAAAGAATGCAGGAACGAAGAGTAGTTTTTGGCTTCGGCGTCACCTATCAGACGCCTTTGGAAAAGCTGCCGCTTATAAACAGGATCATCCGGGAAATTATCGCCGCGCAGCCGAATTCGCGTTTCGAACGGGTGCATTTTAAGGAGTACGGCGACTCGGCGTTGAATTATGAAGTCGTTTATTTCGTCATGACACCTGAATATGGTATTTTTATGGATGTTCAGGAGACGATAAATCTGGAGATATTCCGCCGCTTTCAGGAAGAGGGCATTGAATTTGCCTATCCGACGCGAACGGTTTTGATCCAGAAGGAAACGAAGTAGCCGGCCGCGGTGGCAAGGAAGGATTTCATTATCTGCTTGCGGTTTCCGGATGGCTGCGCCGGCGAAAATCATTGCCGTATTATTTTCCTGTCGATCACAACGGATTGCGCGCCTTCCTGTTCGATTATGGTATTGGCATCGGGATTTTCCCGGAACCGCAAAACATTCAGCATGAATATTTCCAGCTTGTTGAGGACGCTGGGCGGCAGCAGGTTGCCGTCGATTTCGATGGAAATAGTCGGATATTTTCTTTCCCGGGCCCACGGCGTAAAAAGGCCCTCGATGACGCGCCCGATAAGGCAGGCAAAAGGAGAGATATTCACGATGCCCGAATAGCCGTCCATCATCGCCGTTGCCGCCACGCCGCTGGAAATGCTTATTTCCGAATGCAGCTCGTTGCTGACGAAATATTTTTCGGTATTTTCCATTATTTTTTTCATGTTATGGGGCGTCTTCGGTACCAGCTTCGTCGAGCTCAATGCCTTGTGCACTTTTTTCTCGACGGTGTGTTTGTAAATATGCTCGATGTTCCAGCTGATAAGTTCGGAGAATTCGCGGGCGAAGACACGGCGATGCCACGGAACAAGCCGAAGGCGTTTCTTTAATTCATATTCCCGGACAAAATCACAGTAATACATCCATTCGGCCACGTTGGAAACTTTGCCGATGATGCCGCGCCGGCTGAAGTGGGCAATCAGTTCATCGACGGCAAAGTCGTCCCGGCGGACGTAAATCTCACCGACAATGAGCACTTTGGAACAGTCTTCCATCTTCTTCTTGAGCGGAATCCGCGATATCTCCGCGGAGATTTCCTTCAGAACCGGCAGCACCTGCGTTACGTTCTTTTCCGCGACGCTGATCATTTTCCGCCACAGCTGATCGTAGATTCCCATCGCCGCAACCGGATCGGCGGCGCATGTCCGCAGCGATGTTTCCACGTCTTTCATGTAATCGCCGATAATCGCCGCCCACCAGGCATGTTTGGAAAATTCCGGGCCGAGTTCGTTGTAGGAATTATCGGAATCAAGGGTGAAGATAACCACGTTTTCCAGGCGCAGATCCTTGAACAAATTTTCGTAGAAAACAAAATACTGACCGGTCCGGCAGGGGCCGGTCGTGGTCGGGACAAAAAGCAGGTAAATTTCGTCCTTCCGGTATTTCTCGGAAGACAAATATTTGAGTGCGCTGCCCAGGACTAGATGCGAAGGCAGGCATTCCTTGCCGGAAGCGTGATTGCGGGCCATTTGCAGCGTATAGATGTCGGGAACCGGCATGGCTTCGGCATTGATGTCCAGACCGCGGATTGTTGCAGCGACCAGTTCCACCGAAAGCCGTCCCATGTTGGAAAGCAGCAGCTTGACCCGCGGATTTCCCTTGATGGGAATCTTCTCGCCGGTCTGGATGTTTTTAATATGAATATCTTCGCCCGGGACGTTCATGAACCGCAGGCCGTTGTCGTATCTGGTTTCGGTGAGACCGGTAATCTTCGATCTGTAACCTTCGATGATATCCAGAAATGCTTCGATGCGCGTATCCACGCCGGCATCGGCCGTGTGCGAATCCATCTCCAGAATAAGAAACGGCTTGGTGCCCATAATCCATTTCAGATAATGCAGCATGAAGGAATCCGGCGCACAGGAGAAATTGGATATGTAGGTGACATAGATATTATCTTCATTTTTCAGCAGTTCGCTCGCCTTCATGTCCTGCTGGCCGTAATACCAGTACATGTTTGGATAAATAGCTTCGTTTTCGAACGGCAGAATGTCAAAGGGAATTATGGAATAGCCGCGGGTAGTGAATTTTCTCGGTACGCCCATGTTGGCGTCGGTGGTAAAAGCATTGTAGGGACGGCCTAAAAGCGCGATGACCGGGCGTTTTGATTTTCTGGCAGTCTCCAGGGCATTCTTCCCCAATTCTCCCGCTTTGCGGAAAAATTCCATCTGCTTGGTGCAGGCCATATCAAATGCCCGCTGGGAATCATGGGCGGAAAATCCGAGTTTTTCTCCCATTGCGGTAAAATATTCGGCAGCTTTTTCCAAACCGAGGCGGAAGCTGATGACTGGTGTTAAATATTTTTCTTCGGGGATTTCCGGAAAAGCCTTCTTGATGTAGTAGGGCAGACCTTGCGTGATCGGGCAGAGATTGGCCGGAGCATCCTTCTCGTAGCTTTCCATGTCCTTGAAATGGGGCAGAAAAATATAATCGAACTTACTGTCGAAGATATCCTGTACGGCGCCGTGAGCGATTTCCGCGGGGGAACAATAGCTGCTTTCGACGCGCGCGGTTCCCTCGTGGGAGATGTTCTTCGAAAGGACGGTTTCCACGCCTAAAAGGTGGAAAAACCATGCATACAAGGGCCAGAGGGTATAGACGGAAAAACAGCGCGGGATGCCGACGACAAAATTTCTGGTTCGGACGAACTGGCCCGGTTCGGGGGCGCATTCATGGAAAAGCAGATTATTACGCTCCTCGATATAATCGAAGACTTCCGTTTCGTTGACGACATTTTTCTTGCGGATATTTGCGTATTTGTTGCAGCGGCCGCCAAACATGTATTTGTTACCGTTGACGCTGAGGACGCGGATCGGGCAGTAGTTGTCGCACGCTTTGCATTGAAATTCTTTTTCGTAAATGATCTCCGTGGCCAGGATGGCGTCGATATCGTATAAATTTTTGCTTAAAAAGCCGTCCTGAAGTTTCTGTCTGGCCAGAATGCCGACACCGAAACAGCCCATCAGCTCCGGATCGGGGGGGACAATGATGTCTTTATTCAGCAGCATCGCAAACGCCAGCGGGATGGCCTTGTTTTTGGCGACGCCGCCCTGCAGCACGATGTTGCTGCCGACGGTTCTATTGCCGACGACTCTGTTGAGATAATTAGAAACGATGGAGGTGACGATGCCGGCGGTGATATCTTCGCGGGAAGCACCCTGCTGAATGGCATTGCGGATATCCGAGTTGATGAAAGCGGAGCAGTGCTCGCCGAATTTCAACGGTTCCCGGGCCTGAACGGCGATCTCGCCGATTTCCCAGGCATGGGCGATATTCAGGTCCCCCTGCGCCGATTCCTCCAAGAAGGAGCCTGTACCGGCCGAGCAGGCTTCGTTCATGGCGTAATCAATGGGTACTTTGTTTTTCAGGAAAACATATTTAGCGTCCTGTCCGCCGATTTCGAAAATTGTGTCGATGTTATCCCTGTAAAAAGTGGTGCCGAACGCATGAGCGATGATTTCATTGTAAACCGCCGGTGTTTCCAGAAACACACCGAGAATTTCACGGGAAGAGCCCGTAGTGGCCGCCAGCGAGATCGTTATTTGACCGTCGCCGATATCTTTCCGGATTTGTTGCTTTATTTCACGAAGGCAGTTTTTCAGCGCTTTTACCGGATCGCCATGCGTTCGGCCGTAAAATGATGCCGTGATTTCGTTGGTTTCGATATCGATCAGACAGGCTTTGGTTGTTGTCGAGCCGCCGTCAACGCCCAGAATATATTCGCGGCCGGCGACGACTTTTGTTTTTTTCGACGGCAGGTAGGTTACCCTGTTTTCCGCCGTCTTTAAGTGCTTGAAGCGCTTGAATTGCACTCTGCCCGGTTTAAACAACTGGTTTAAGGGAGGGAGTTTGCTGCCGGAATTCTGCGCCAGCAGCGCCGCACCGAACGCTTCAAAATAAGGCGCCTGCTCCGGAACGGTAAACTCGATTTCCGGCATTCTTTCTCTTATAAAGCGCAGGATATATTTATTCAGCGTAACGCCGCCGGTGAGAACAACTCTGCCTTTGGCAATTTTTGCTCGCTTCAGAAAATCGATGACCTTGGTGGCCATCACATCGCTTAGCGACAAAACGATATCGCCTTTTCGTGCTTCACCTTTGTTCAGGCGGTGCGTACAGTCGCTCTTCATGAAAACAGAACAGCGTGAAGAAAGCTTCAGAACGCAGCTGTCGGCGGGAATGTCGTTGATATCGCCGAGCTGCATATCCATCCGGGCCAGCTGCTGCTTGAAAAATTCGCCGGTTCCCGAAGCGCATTTGTTGCCGGAGAAACTCGTAATGATTTTTTTGTTCTTATCGATGGTATAAACGACCAGATCTTCGCCGCCCAAGGAAACAAGCGCATCGATGTCGTAGGGCAGATGTCTTAATGCCTCTTCGATACTTATCGGTTCAATGACGCTGTTGACGTTCTGAAGATGCCGGCCTTCGGTGCCGGTGGCCTGTTTTTTTTTGTCGGCGGGAATATTTTGTGCTGATAAAATTTCCCTGAGG
>CAYYBK010000153.1:0-5286 GCA_964470015.1 uncultured Syntrophales bacterium | reverse complement strand
GGCAGTCTGAAGATAACAGGCTTGATTCAACCGGCTATTGCATTTCGCCCTTAAACTTCCGGTTGCCAGCTTATACGATGTAGATGGAGTAAAATTAAATGAGTAACATATTTAGTGCGGAGTTTGCCGGGCGCAATATTTCCCTGAAAACGAATTATGTCGCCGGCCAGGCTGATGGTTCAATCCTGGTTTATTATGGGGATACGGTGGTTTTGGTGACGGCCGTTTCATTAAAGGGCGCAAGAGAAGGTGTCGATTTTTTGCCTTTGACCGTAGATTACCAGGAAATGACATTTGCTGCAGGTAAGATTCCGGGAGGTTTTTTCAAGAGAGAGGGACGTCCCAACGAAAGGGAAATACTGACCTCCCGTCTGATTGACCGGTCGATTCGCCCGCTGTTTCCCAAGGGATATTATTCGGAAACACAGCTCGTGGCGACTGTTCTTTCGGTGGATAAGGAAAACGATTCTGATGTGACAGCAATGCTGGGCGCCTCGGCGGCGCTGGAGATATCGGATATTCCGTTTAAAGGCCCGATTGCCGGAGCGCGTATCGGAAGAATTAACGGTGAATTTGTCTGCAATGCTTCCGCCGAAAAAATGCAGGAAAGCGAATTAAGCATTTTTCTGGTGGGCAGAAAGGTAACACCCAGCAAAGCGGGCCGGGATTACGATGTTGATCTGGTCATGCTGGAAGGTGATGCTAAAGAAGTGGCCGAAGACATCATTGTCGATGCGATCAAATTCGGTTTAGAGGCAATCCGGCCGGCTATCGACCTGCAGGATAAAATGCGTCAGGCGGCGGGCAAAGAAAAGAGACCGGTGGAAAAAGTGGAAATCGACGAAGACTTCACGGCGAAAGTTAATGCCGCCGCACTGGCCGGACTGAAGGAAGGCTACAATATTCCGCGTAAATTGGAGCGCTATAGCCGGCTTGATGATGCCCGCAGCAAGGCAATTAAAGAAGCGGGCGGCGATGATGCTCTCCTGTGCAAGAAAGCGGCGGGCATAATCGAAGAAATGGAGCGGCGCATTTTACGCGATATGATTATTAACGAAAAAAGAAGAATCGACGGCAGATCGTCGGTCGATATTCGTCCGATCAGCTCGGAAGTGGGGGTTTTACCGCGGGCTCATGGATCGGCTTTGTTTACCCGCGGTGAAACGCAGGCATTGGCTGCCCTTACGCTGGGAACATCCGCCGACGAACAGCGGATGGATTATATCGGCGGAGAGGAGCTGCGCTCTTTTATGCTTCATTATAATTTCCCTCCTTACAGCGTCGGCGAAGCGAAACCTTTGCGTAGCCCGGGAAGGAGAGAAATAGGCCACGGCGCTCTGGCCCGGAAAGCGCTGGTACCGGTTTTACCGTCTGCCGATGTCTTTCCCTATACGATCCGGATTGTTTCGGAAATTCTTGCCTCGAACGGATCTTCCTCCATGGCGACGGTTTGCGGTGGCATCCTGTCGTTGATGGATGCCGGCGTCCCCGTTAAGGACATTGTTGCCGGTATTGCCATGGGACTTTTGAAGGAAGGAGACAATGTGGTTATTTTGTCGGATATCCTCGGCGACGAAGATCATGCCGGCGATATGGATTTCAAGGTCTGCGGCACAGAAAAAGGCGTTACCGCTATGCAGATGGATATTAAGATCGACGGTCTGACGGAAGACATTCTGCGCAAGGCTCTGGCGCAGGCCCGGGAAGGAAGAATTTTTATTATCGGCAAACTGCGGGAAACTTTAGCCAAACCGCGCCCGGATATTTCTATTTATGCGCCCCGGATAACCACCGTGAAAGTCAAGGAAGACCAGGTGCGCACCGTTATCGGTTCCGGCGGCAAGAATATCAGGCAGATTATCAGCGAAACCGGAGTTACCATTGACGTGGAAGACGATGGAACGGTAACGATAGCTTCGAGTGATGCCGAAGCGGCAGCCCGTGCGGTTGCTATGGTCCGATGGCTTACGGAAGAAGCGGAAGTCGGGAAAATTTATCGCGGGACAGTCAAGAAGATCGTTGATTTCGGTGCGTTTGTCGAAATTTTACCCGGCACTGAAGGTTTGCTGCATATATCGCAAATCGCCAAGGAGAGAATCAACAAAGTAACCGACGTGCTGAAAGAAGGCGATGAGGTTATGGTAAAGGTTTTGGAAGTGGATAAGCAGGGTAAAATCCGTCTGAGCCGGAAAGAAGCACTGGGTGCCGGCGCGTAATTAGTTACTGAACAAAACCGTCCGGTGCCGGCAAAATATTGCGGGTGCCGGACGGCTTGTACCCGGGGTTTTCTGATGAATTTATCGATCTAAAGATTCTGTTCGCGCCAGGCTAATGGAAAAAATAAATATTCAAATTCAAAAAATTGCCGGCAATGAAGATATTCCCCTTCCAAAATACATGACCAATCAGGCGGCCGGCATGGATATCTTTGCCGCGGTGACGGAAGAAGAAATAATCCGGCCGGGTGAGAGAAAAAAAATCCCCACCGGGATTGCCATTGCTTTACCGGAGGGTTATGAAGCGCAGATAAGACCGCGGAGCGGACTGGCGATCAACCGGGGGGTCACTCTTTTGAATTCACCGGGCACAATCGATGCCGATTACCGTGGTGAAATCGCCCTGATCGTGATAAATCACGGGGAAGAACCTTTCATCGTCAGCCGGGGATTGCGGTTGGCGCAGATGGTGATTCAAAAAGTATGTCAGGCGAACTGGCTGGAGACGAAAGAGTTGAGTTCCACGAAAAGAGGTGCCGGCGGTTTTGGCCATACCTGACTCTTAAATTTTGCAATTGCCATTAAACAGTGATATGAAGCCTGCAGAAAAGAAGCGTGCAGTTATGATTATAGGAAGATGAAAAAATTCAAGGTTCATAAAACATTCAAGGAAATCAACGAAAAAATCAAAGCCGGCCACGCGGTTGTCGTTACCGCCGAAGAGATGATCGATATCGTGGAAAGAAGCGGTGATGTCGAAGCCGCCCGCAAGATCGATGTTGTTACGACGGGGACCTTCAGCCCAATGTGTTCTTCCGGCGCCTTTATAAATTTCGGCCATACCTCTCCCCGGATCCGGGCGTCCAAGGTCTGGTTGAATGATGTTCCCGCTTACGGCGGGATTGCCGCAGTGGACTGTTATATCGGCGCCACTGAAGTAGTCGAAGGTGATCCGTTAAACAGTGTTTATCCGGGAGAATTCAATTACGGTGGTGGCCATGTCATTGAAGACCTTGTATCAGGGAATGTGATTAAATTGCGTGCCGAGGGTTACGGCACCGATTGTTATCCGGCAAGAAAAATAGAAAAAAACATTACAATAAACGACCTGCGCAATGCCACGCTGTTTAATCCCCGCAACGCTTATCAGAATTACAACTGCGCCGTCAACTTATCGGACACGACAATATATACCTATATGGGGATGCTGCGGCCGCGCATGGCCAATGCCAATTACGCCACAGCGGGGCAATTAAGCCCTTTATTAAACGATCCTTATTACCGGACTATCGGTGTCGGTACGCGGATATTTTTGGGTGGTGCACAGGGTTTTGTCGCCTGGCCGGGGACCCAGCACAATCCCCATGCCGCCCGCAGCGCCAATGGTGTTCCCTGCGAAGGAGCCGGTACGATTGCTGTAGTAGGCGATTTAAAGGAAATGACCCCGGAATGGCTTGCTGCCGCCAGTATTCTGGGCTATGGAGTTTCATTATATGTGGGGCTGGGTATTCCCATTCCCATGTTAAACGAGGAGATGGCGCGTTTTACCGCGGTGAAGGACGAGGATATTTATACTCAGATTTATGATTACAGCATGGACATCCCGAAGGGATTATCAAAACCGCTGGCCCAGGTAAGTTATAAAGAACTGCGCAGCGGAACGATCACCATTGACGGGAAAAAAGTAGTCACTGCGCCGCTATCCAGCTATTACAAAGCAAGACAAATCGCCAATATCCTGAAAGAGTGGATTGAAGGCGGTAAATTCATTCTTGGTGAACCGCAACAGTTTTTGCCGTCCGTGGAAAACTAACTCCGGCGTCCGGCCTGATTTTTATCGGCGAAAAATTCCGCCGCTGAAAATACCCTTATTAGTAATCTAAGCTGTTAAATATATTAACATAATATTCTGTAATGGTTTGCCCAGGCATTCCCGCTGTCCCGCTTTTGCAAATTAATTAAAATTAATTAAAATTAATTAAAATTAACTATTTTTCTCTTGACTTTTGCATATGGTTGGTGTTGTGATTATCAACAAATGAGGTATGTCTTTAAGTTATGGCAGAAAACATACGAAAAAATAGAGTAAAAAAATTCAGAGAAGAGATTCCCTTGAGTATAGCGGAGCTGGCGAGAAGAGCTGCATTAACCCCGCAAACGATTGCCAAGATGGAAAAGGGTTTGCCTACGAGAAAAAACTCGGAGTTAAAAGTCGCCAAGGCATTAAAAAAACAATATAAAGAAGTATTTTTTGAAAAGGCAACCGGTACATAAGAATTATGTATTGTGTACACGGAGGGAGATTTTTTCCAAATGAAAGTCGGCAGGTATTTGGTTGTCTTTTTATTTTTAATGGCTCTTTTAATTACATTCGGCAACAGAGGAGTGGTTGATAATTATCTCATGAGTAAGCGGCTTGCGGAGTTGAAACTGCTCAATAGCGGAGTGCTGGCGGAAAATAACGATTTGAAAAAGAAAATTGTTTTATTGCGGAGTGACTTGGCTTATATTGAAGCACTGGCTCGTGACGAATTGGGAATGGTTAAAAAGGGGGATATAGTTTACCGGCTTTCCAGATAATTGTGAAAGCTTTTTAACGGCAAGAAAAGCCTGGCGGTGTTTTAATGTTGGATTTCAATCTTTTTTCCGGTTCCAAAAAATTAGTAGGCTTGGATATCGGCTCCAGCTCCCTGAAATTAGCGGAAGTGGTCAGCTCGGCGAATGGATATGTTCTCAATCGGTTTCTTCATATACCCTTGCCTCCGGGAATAATAGCCGACGGTATTTTAGCTGATTCCCGGGAGTTATCTCTAAAAATAAAAGAACTTTTCAAGGGGTCCGGTTGTCAAAAAAGAGGAATAGTTACTTCGCTTTCCGGAAATTCGGTCATTGTCAAAAAAGTGACCCTGGATCAGATGGAGGAATCGGAATTGCGTGATTTGATCCGGGATGAAGCGGGCAAATATCTGCCTTTTGATAACATGGATGACGTTAATTACGATTTCCAGATTTTGGGGGATAATGAATTCAATCCCAATCAGATGGACGTTATTATCGTTGCCGCCAAGAA
>CAYYBK010000152.1:0-5321 GCA_964470015.1 uncultured Syntrophales bacterium | reverse complement strand
GGCAAAGATGGTTTACATCACCTTGTTTACGAAGTTGTCGACAACAGTATTGATGAGGCGGCGGGTGGATATTGTGATACGATTACGGTGAAAATCAGGGTTGATAACAGTATTGTTGTTGATGATAATGGGCGCGGTATACCAGTAGATATGCACAAAACGGAAGGTGTTTCGGCGGCAGAGGTTGTAATGACCAAGCTGCATGCCGGCGGTAAATTTTCCAGTGATTCCTATAAAATTTCCGGCGGTCTTCATGGAGTCGGCGTTTCGGTAGTCAATGCCCTTTCTAAAAATTGCGAACTGGAAGTCCGTCGTGATGGAAACGTTTACGTTCAGACTTATACCAGAGGTATACCGAACGGGCCGCTGGAGATGGTTGGTAAGACACGGGGGCGGGGAACAACAGTAACGTTTTTACCGGACGAGGAGATTTTTGAAGAAACGGAATACAGTTTTGATATTATTGCCAATCGTTTACGGGAATTGGCTTTTTTGAATTCCGGTGTAAAAATAACACTGCTTGACGAACGTACGGACAAAACCAATGAATTCTTTTATAAAGGCGGTATTATTTCTTTTGTTGAATATATCAACCGCAACAAAAAAGTTTTGCATAAGGACCCGATTTATGTTTCCGGTGCAAAAGAGGATTGTTTCGTTGAAGTAGCGCTGCAGTATAATGAAACGTACCTGGAAAATATTTTTGCCTTTGCCAACAGCATCAACACGACTGAGGGAGGAACCCATTTAATCGGATTCCGGTCGGCACTGACCCGTGTTTTTAACAACTATGCCATCAATAACAAAATAATCAAAGAAGGCAGGGAATCATTGCGCGGCGAAGATCTGCGCGAAGGATTAGCCTGCGTGATCAGCGTTAAGGTAAAAAATCCGCAGTTTGAAGGCCAAACCAAAACCAAACTTGGCAACAGTGAAGTGCGCGGTCTGGTGGAAGGCATAGTCTATGAAAAAATCGGCAGCTATCTGGAAGAAAATCCGGCTGTGGCCAAACAGATATTAAACAAATGTCTGGAAGCCGCCCGGGCCAGGGAAGCGGCCCGTCGCGCCCGCGAACTGACTAGGCGCAAAAGCGCCCTGGAGGTGGGGGCGTTGCCCGGAAAATTAGCCGACTGCCAGGAAAAAGATCCGGCCTTGAGCGAAATCTATCTGGTCGAGGGTGATTCGGCAGGCGGTTCTGCCAAGCAGGGACGCGATAGGAGAAATCAGGCGATACTGCCGTTACGCGGAAAAATTCTCAATGTTGAAAAAACTCGTTTCGACAAAATGCTGCAAAATGAAGAAATAAGAACCATGGTGACGGCCTTTGGTGCAGGTATAGGTTCCGAAGATTACGACGTCAGTAAATTACGTTACCATAAAGTGATTATCATGACGGATGCTGATGTGGACGGCGCTCATATTCGCACGTTACTTTTAACTTTCTTTTTCCGGCAAATGCGTGAATTAATTGAGCGCGGTTATCTTTTTATTGCCCAACCGCCGCTTTTTAAAGTGGTGGATAAGAAGAAGGAACTTTATATCCAGAACGAAGAAAAAATGAAGGATTACATCCTGGAAAACGGGGTGGATAAAGTTAAACTGGTTATGGGCGATGGGTCTCCCTTTCCGGTTACCGGTAGCAAATTGCTGGCTTTGCTAAAAAAAGTAATGCGGATGGAAGACCTGATTGATCGCTTTGAAAAAGAGGGGCACGATAGAAATGTGCTGCGCATCCTGGCCGGTGATCCGACATTGACCGAAGACAGCTTTAAAAACGACCGCTTGCTTTTGCCGATTGCCGCGAGAACAGTTGGTGTAATAGGCACCGATTTGGCTAATTTTCAGATAGATACGGATCATGATCATGGCGGTTATAAAATGGTTTTTCTGCTCAAGAAAAACGGCCAAACATATACCACCACAATAGACAGGGAAACTTTCCGCACGCCGCAATTCGCCGAAATAAAATCATTGCTTGGTCAAGTTTCCATTATCGGCGAAGCTCCCTATCGTGATCTGGGAGATGAATCATCTGTTCCTGTTGCGTTGGAAAGTTCCAAGGCGCTGGTTGATTATGTGGTTAGTGTAGGCAAAAAGGGCTTGACCGTTCAGCGCTACAAGGGGCTTGGCGAAATGAATCCGGATCAGCTCTGGGAAACAACGATGAATCCCGAAAAACGCACGCTGCTGCAGGTTAGCGTTGAAGATGCGGTGTTGGCCGATGAAATATTTACCACCCTGATGGGCGATCAGGTGGAACCGCGCCGAGAATTCATTTTTCAAAATGCCATACATGTTTCCAATTTAGATATTTAGTGGAGAACTGACACTTGAATAAAAAGGTGAAGCCGGTGATGCGGCACCGCCTTGTGCGACAATAGAGAGGAAAGAACAGCATGGAACGAGATATCCACCATAAGCAGATCCTGGTGAATATAGAAGATGAAATGAAAAAATCCTACATGGATTACTCGATGAGCGTCATCATCGGCCGGGCGATTCCTGACGTGCGCGACGGCCTGAAACCGGTGCACCGCCGGATATTGTATGCCATGCATGAAATGGGTTACCGCCACAACAAGCCCTACAAGAAATGCGCCCGCATTGTCGGTGATATTATGGGTAAATATCATCCGCACGGTGATGCGGCTATTTATGATACGCTGGTGCGGATGGCGCAGCATTTTTCTTTGCGTTACATGCTGGTGGACGGGCAGGGAAACTTCGGTTCCATTGACGGTGATCCTCCTGCGGCCATGCGTTATACGGAAAGCCGTCTGGCGCGCATAGCGGATGAAGTGTTGGCCGATCTGGACAAAGATACAATCGATTATGTGCCCAATTATGATGAATCTCTGCAGGAACCGTCGGTGCTGGCGACACGTCTCCCGCTGCTGCTGTTGAACGGCACATCAGGTATCGCTGTCGGTATGGCAACCAATATTCCGCCGCATAATTTGACGGAAATTGTCAATGGCATTATCGCGCTCATCAAGAATCCGCAAATAATTATTGAAGAACTGATGAAGTTTATTCCCGGTCCGGATTTTCCGACCGCCGGTTTTATCAATGGCCGGGAAGGAATTCTGGAGGCTTACAAAACAGGACGCGGTATCATCCGCATGCGTTCCCGTGCGTTCATAGAAAAAAATGCCCGCAATGACAAGGAAAGCATTATCATCACCGAATTGCCCTATCAGGTCAACAAGGCAGCGCTGATCGAAAAAATAGCCGAACTGGTGCGCGACAAGAAAATCACCGGCATTGCCGATTTGCGGGACGAATCGGACCGCGAAGGAATCCGCGTGGTTATAGACCTCAAGCGCGATGAGAATTCCACGATCACTCTTAATCAGCTTTACAAATTTACGCAAATGGAAATCTCGTTCGGTATTATCATGCTGGCCATTGCCGAGAACAGGCCGCAGGTTTTCAACCTCAAAGAGGTGCTCGAGAAATTCATTGCCTTCCGGCAGGATGTCGTTTTCCGGCGCACGCAGTTTGAGCTGGCGCGTGCCAAGGAACGGGCGCATATTTTAGAAGGATACATCATTGCCTTAAACAATATCGATGAGGTTATTAAAGTCATCAAAGCCTCAAAAAATGCAGCGGAAGCGGCGGCGGCCCTATGCGTCAGCTTTGGCTTAACGGAAATTCAGGCCAAGGCCATTCTGGAAATGCGGCTGCAACGCCTGACCGGCCTGGAGCGTGCCAAAATTGACGAGGAATATGCCGAAGTGACCAGCCTTATGGAGAAGCTTGCCGGCATTCTTGCCGATCCGCAAAAAGTGTTGCAGGTGATCATCGATGAGCTTACCGAAATAAAAGAAAAATACGGCGACGAGCGCCGGACGGAGATTGTTGCCGGTACGGATGATATCAATATTGAAGACATGATCGTGGAAGAAGATATGATGGTGACCGTTTCCCACAGCGGCTATATAAAGCGCAACGCCGTCAGTCTTTACAGAAGCCAGCACCGCGGCGGCCGCGGGAAGATGGGCATGGGCACCAAAGAAGAAGATTTTGTCGAAAAAATCTTTGTAGCCTCGACGCACAACTATCTGCTGGTCTTCACCAATACAGGGAAAGTACACTGGTTGAAAGTTTACCAGGTTCCACAGGCGGGACGCGCCGCGAAAGGCAAGGCAATCGTCAATCTGCTGAATCTGGCTCCGGGCGAACGGGTCAGCGCAACTCTGCCGGTGCGTGAATTTGCTGCCGATAAATTTGTGGTCATGGTCACGAAAAACGGCGTCATCAAGAAAACTGAACTGGCTGCGTATTCCAATCCCCGCACTGGCGGTATCATTGCCGTTTCGATTGATGAAGGGGATGAACTGGTGGATGTTCAGTTGACCATGGGCAATCAGGATGTCTTTTTAGCTACCCGCCTGGGCATGGCCATTCGCTTTAAAGAGGACGATGTCCGTGATATGGGCAGGACCGCCCGCGGTGTGCGCGGCATAAATCTCGACGCAGGTGATAATGTTATCGGTATGGAAATTCCGGCCGAAGGTACTTTCATGCTGACCGTTTCTGAAAACGGTTTCGGCAAATGCACACCAATTGAAGAGTATAGAGTGCAAACTCGTGGCGGTAAAGGAACGATGAATTTAAAAACCGTGCCCAAAGTGGGTAATGTTTCCGGCGTGCTGCAAGTTACCGGCGAAGAACACATCATGCTGATCAGTAATGCCGGTAAAGTCATCCGGCTCAAGGTGCAGGAAGTACCGGTCAATCATCGTGTCACCCAGGGCGTGAAGTTGATCGAGCTCGATCCGGAAGAAAAACTCGTCGGTGTCGCCCGTACAACATCGGAATCCGAAGACAAGGACGAAAACGGGGGAAACGATAACGGTGTGGACGAAGTCGATACCGAACCGATGCCGGAAGAGACGGAAGAATAAAATTTAGGGACGGTTAAACCGTTCCTAAATGCCTATACTCAATCCGCTGCTAGCGACAGCGGAAAATTCCCGGTAATCCTTCTGCTGCTTGTTCATTCTGTAGCATTCAGTTATACTGCCCCTATGCAAAAATACAGGCTTTTTGACCATACGGCCGATGTCGGCTGTGAAATATTCGGCAGAACAAGAAAAGAACTGTTTGCCAATGCCGTGGCAGCTTTGATTGATTTGATGCTGGAGCAAAATACTGACCGCGGCGAAGGAATGAAAACGAAAACAATTGCTGTTGCCGGCAGTGATTTGCCGGATCTGCTGGTTAATTTTCTGCGCGAAGCACTGTATTTGCTGAATGGCAAGAAATGGGTAATAAAAGAGTGCCGGGATCTGGCCGTAAGCAGCAGACATGTCGTG
>CAYYBK010000151.1:0-5334 GCA_964470015.1 uncultured Syntrophales bacterium | reverse complement strand
TTCGGAAGCAACAACGAGATCGCAGACCGAGACCAGATTAAAGCCGCCGCCAATAGCAAAACCACCGACCGCGGCAATGACGGGCTTTTTATATGAATAAATCTTTTTCAGATACCGCGTCATGGAAGTAAAATATTCGTCAACATCCGCATTAGATAAGGCAACCATTTCTTTTATATCCATTCCCGTGGAAAAAACATATCCCCCCCCGGTAATAATCACGGCTTTAACTTCGGGGATATTTTCCAGATCGGAAAATACATCGTACAATTCACCCCGCATATCTTTGGAGATCGCATTCATCTCCCCCGGACGATTGAATTTGACGATAGCATAGCCGCTTTTCTGCTCCAGAATAATAGTTTTATAATTCATTTTTATTAACCATTATTCTCAGTTCTTTCCCTGTTTTAAAGAATGGAGTTTTTCTGTTTGCCAATTTTACTTCCGCACCTGATTTAGGATTGCGGCTTAACCGCGGTTTTCTTTCCCGGACAGTGAAATTCCCGAATCCCCTGATTTCGATACGTTCATCACGTCTTATTGCATCCGTCATGGAATTAAATATTATATTCACAGCATAGGCTACATCTTTACAGGTATAAACTTTTAACCTATCCTGCACTTTGATGATGATATCTTTTTTTGTCATAATTATTTTTTCCGTTTTACAAGGAAGGATAATACAAATAACCCACGCCGCCCCAATTCTCTATTTTTTCTTTCAAAGAGCGGGTAAGCTGATTTGCTGCGCTTTCCATCAAATAGTCGAAAACTGATGTTCTTTTTTTGCGGGGATATACGAGGTCATAATTATTTCCGTCTTTCCCGGCTAAGCGGCTTGCCAGTCCGGCGGCAAGTTTCATATCACCCAAATGATCAACCAGGCCGTATTCTTTTGCCTTCCTTCCGGAGAATACCCGGCCGTCAGCGATACTGAGTACCTGTTCCCGGGAAATTTTACGGTCACGGACGATGACGTCAACAAATTGATTGTAAATGTCATCCACTAATTCCTGAATGATTTTTGTTTCTTCGGGGGTCATTTCTCTCAGAGGTGAACCGATATCTTTATACTTGCCGCTCTTCACTGCCGAGGCTTTCAGCCCTATTTTTTTCAGCAGTTCTTCTACATTGGCAAACTGCATGATCGCGGAAATGCTTCCGGTGATCGTTCCGGGATTGGCGACAATCTTATCCGCACTGCACGCAATCAACAGGCCGCCGGAGGCGGCTACAGATCCCATGGACGCAACAACTTTTTTCTGTTTTTTCAGCGCGAGAACTGCATCATAAATCTCCTGCGAGGCGGCGACACCGCCTCCGGGAGAATCAATCCGCAAAACTACAGCAATAACGGAATCGTCTCGGCCGAATTCTTCCAGTTGTTCGGCGATTTCCGCAGAATCGGTCATAATGCCGCTGACACTGACGACACCGATTTTATAATTTAAAGAAAAGCTCTTTTTTTTTCCGGATTGTGCACCGACTCCATAGAAAAACAAATAAAACGCGACTCCCAAAGCGATAAGTAAAAGCATTCCAAAAAAAACTGGATGTTTTCTCATGCTTTATTAACCTTTTGGGGGATTGCCTATCTTCACTTCCGCCAAAGCCTGCGCCAGATTTGATCCTAAATTTTCCGTATTGTTGATATATTGATTTGTCGCCGGAGCAGGAGGTGGCGCTTCCATGTCTTTGATGCTTAATCTAATTTTTTTCGATTTAGTGTCGATGCTCTTGACAACAGCCGACACAACATCTCCCGCCGAATAAAGTTCCGAAGATGTTTTTACCCGTTTCTGGCTTATTTCAGAAATATGGACAAGGCCCTCAATTCCTTCTTCGATTTCCACAAAAATTCCAAAATCGGTAAAGTTTGTTATTTTACCGGTAACAACACTGCCGGGAGCATATCTTTGCGCCAGATCCTCCCAAGGATTTTTATCGATTTGCTTGATCCCCAGAGAAAATTTTTCGTTTTCAATATCCACGTTCAGGACAACGGCTTCCACTTCCTGTCCCTTTTTAAAATACTCGGACGGATGAGTGACTCTATGTTTCCAGGAGATATCGGAAACATGTACCAGACCGTCAATTCCTTCTTCAATGCCGACGAAGACGCCGAAATTGGTGATATTCCGCACTACGCCTTTAACAATCGTACCTACTTTATATTTTTCCCGAAGTTTTTCCCACGGATTGGGTGATGTTTGCTTCAAGCTTAAAGATACGCGCTTCGTTTCCGGGTTGACTTCCAGAACAACTACTTTGATCGTTTCACCGATATTCAATACCTTCGACGGATGCTTGATTTCCCTTGTCCAATACATCTCAGAGATATGGACCAGGCCTTCGACACCCGGCTCCAGTTCCACAAAAACACCATAGTCAGTCAGATTCACAACCTTGCCGTTAACCAAAGCCCCGACAGGATATCTTTCCGTAATGTGCTCCCAGGGATTTTCCGTCAACTGTTTCAATCCCAAGGAAACTCTCTCTTTCTCGCTGTCGAAGGAGAGTACCTTGACCTTAATCTTCTCTCCCTTGTGAAAAGTTTCCGCCGGTTTGGCAATCCGCCCCCAGGAAATGTCCGTAACATGAAGAAGCCCGTCAATCCCGCCCAGATCGATGAAAATACCGTAATCGGTGATGTTTTTAATAACACCTTCCACAACACTTCCTTCTTTAATGCTGCTTAATGTCTCTTTCTTTTCCGACTCTCTTTCCGAGGCGACAATCGCCCGGCGCGATAAAACTACGTTATTACGTTTCCGGTCATACTTTAATATATGAAAATCAAGCGTCTGGCCGATAAATTTATCCAGATCTTTGATCGGACGGGTGTCTATCTGCGATCCCGGCAGGAAGGCAATTACGCCGATATCAACGGAAAGGCCTCCTTTAACTTTTTCCACAACCCTTCCTCTGATTGGAATGCTTTTTTCACAAACGTTCTTAATATCATCCCAAATTTTCAGTTTGGCCGCCTTGTCCCGGGATAAAATCAAATTTCCTTCGGAATCTCTTTTATCAACAAATACTTCTATTTCATCGCCAACGGAAACATTGATATTTCCTTGTGCGTCTCTTAATTCTCGGGCAGGAATAAAACCTTCCGTTTTCCAGCCGACATCGACCATTACCGTATCGGCATTGATCTGCACTACTTTGCCGGTTGCAATGTCACCGTATTTTATTTGATTCAGACTCTGCTCATAAAGCTCTTTGAACCCCATGTCGTCGTCTTTAACCGAAGCGGCCGGAACTGCTGCATTTTGCACAGAAGAAGCTGTATCTCCTTCTTCTTTAGTAATGTTTATGTTGTTATTGTTAACCATTAAACAAACACCCCCTGTTTTTTATAAATCTTGTTAATTTGTACCGACTAACATACTGAAAATTAAATAGCAAGATAATTCCGGCATTTTTATCGTTGTTTTACACGGGGAATCCGGCTATCCGCCCGCCACCCGCCGGATGATACCGGCAACAACCTCCCCTACCGATAAATTGGTCGAATCGATAATTATGGAAGATGCAGTCGGTTTTAAAGGAGCAATCGCCCGCTCCGCATCCTGCTTGTCCCGCGCCAGCATATCTTTTTTAACCGTCTCCCAATCGGCTGAAAGATCGCCCTTGTCCCGAAGTTCCCGGTGCCTTCTTTTTATTCTCTCTTCAATATCAGCGTCGAGAAAGAACTTATAATCGGCTTGCGGAAATACTACCGACCCCATATCCCGGCCTTCGGCTACGACACCGCCCGGAGCTCCCGCTTCTCTCTGCAGTTGCAGGAGGCTCTGACGAACGACGGCATAAGTCGATATTCTTGATGCGGTAAGTCCTACTTCTTCAGTACGGATTTTATCTCCGACGTCTTCGCCGTCAACATATACTTTCAGCTGCGAGCCGATATTTTTCAAAGCCACATTGGTATTGAAGCACAACGCACTCAAGGCGGAAATATCATCTAAAGCTATTTTATTTTTCAAAACCTTGTATCCCAGCGCACGATAGAGTGCACCGGTATCCAGATAAAGATAGCCCAGTTCTTTTGCCAGCACCTTGCTTACCGTACTTTTTCCCGCGCCCGCCGGCCCGTCGATGGTAATTATTAATTTTTTCTGCATTTACCAAATCCTTATGCATAAAGATAATTTAAACGGCTTGCTTGCTTAAACAGTACAAAAAAGATAGTATATTTGCGAATTCTCAAAATTAGAAAAATGCTTATGCGGAAATTAATTCAAAATCAATATTTTTATTCTTTATCAGTAATTATTATTTTATTCCTTTGCGTCAGCCCCTGTTGCGCCGAGTTTACCATTGATGATGAAAAGAAACTTGGGCGGGAGTTTTATGAAAAACTGGGCAAGCATCAATTCCTCCTGGAAAATAAAAGGATTAATGACTATATAACCAAAATAGGCAATCTTGTCCTGGCCGGCAACAAGCAGGTTCCCTTTCAGTTTCGCTTTTCCGTAGTCAACAATTCCGCCATAAATGCCTTTGCCACACCGGGCGGATACATTTACCTTAATAAAGGCCTCATCAACGCCGTAGAAAACGAAGGTCAATTAGCCGGTGTCATCGCCCATGAAATCGGCCATGCCAATGCCCGCCATGTTGCCAGCATCATTGAAAAATCACGGCAATTAAATGCCGCTGCTCTGGCTGCGATACTTGCCGGGGCATTCCTCGGCGGGGGCGGTGAAGCTACCGCAGCGGTTGCCGCTTTTTCCGTCGCCGGCGCGGTTACTTTAAATCTCAAATACAGCCGGGAACACGAAGAAGAAGCCGATCGCCTGGGGATAGAATATCTGACGAAGGCAGGTTACTATCCGGCCGCAACGGTGGATTTTCTCAAGATCATGAAGAAATATGAATTTATATCCAAAAGCATGCCTTCTTATTTTTTGACGCACCCGGGTACCGATGAGCGCATTTTTTATCTGGAAAGCCTGCTTTTAACCACATACCGCCAGAAAGGGGCGGAAAACATTATCGGCAATCTGGGCAGAATAAAGGCCCTGATTGCACTGGACGGTAATAATCTGGACAGCAGATACAGACAGCTGAAGGAAGCGATAACAAAGGAACCGGAAAATATCGATTTACTTTATGCCCTCGCTCTCGTCGAAGAAAAAATAGGCATGACCGGTGACGCCTTGAATCATTATCAAAGAGTTTTAACTTTAGCGCCCCGGGATGAGGACGTCTTAAAGTCTTTAGGTCTGCTTTATTTGACATCGGGTAAGGCGGATCAGGCACAGGCATATCTGCTGCGCGCCAATGCTGTAAATGCCGCGAACAATGAAGTTACGCTGGCGTTGG
>CAYYBK010000150.1:4519-5371 GCA_964470015.1 uncultured Syntrophales bacterium | reverse complement strand
ACACCGCAAAAAACTCTGGTGCGGGGCGATTCTCTGAGCATTTCCATTGCTGCCGCATCGATCATCGCCAAAGTTTCCCGTGATCGGATTATGGCCATGTATCATCGCCAATTTCCCCGGTATAATTTTCTGCGGAATAAGGGCTACGGAACCAGAGAGCATTGTGCGGCCATCAGGGAATTCGGCCTTTGCAAGATCCACCGGAAAACGTTTCATGTAAAAAATCTGGATTTAAGACAGACATCGCTGGATTTATGAAAAATGAAAGATATTTCCAGGATTGATAAGGGGAAAGAAGGAGAAAGTATCGCCGCGGCTTTCTTGCGGAAGAACGGCTACCGTATCTGCGAAACCAACTTTCGCTGTCCGCTCGGTGAAATCGATATTATTGCCCGCGGAGAAGCGGAAGAAATTATTTTTGTTGAGGTAAAGACGAGAACGTCAGGAAAATTGGGTTATCCGGAACAGGCCGTCGGAGTCCGCAAGCAAAAAAAGATGTCTCAACTGGCGCTGTGGTATCTGCAGAACAAAAAGCTGGACAATGCAAACGCCCGTTTCGATGTAATAGCCGTTACACTGCTTCCCGACGGACATGAAATCAAGTTAATCAAAAGCGCTTTTGATTTTATTGCATCCTAAGATTCCTGCCGGGACTTGAAGTGGCTGAGCGGCGGTTTGCCGATCGGGTAAACATTGAAGCCGATGGCAAAACATTTTTTATGGTCGGTAATATTTCTTCCGTCGAAAAGAAATGCCGGTTTAACCATGGTTTTATATATTTTCTTGTAGTCCAGCTTTCTGTATAAATCCCAGTCCGTCAATATTGCCAGGGCATGGCAGCCCGCGGCGGCA
>CAYYBK010000150.1:0-4509 GCA_964470015.1 uncultured Syntrophales bacterium | reverse complement strand
GGGGTCTTCCCTGTAGGTGATGCTCCCTTTTTCCGCCGCCAGGTCAAGCGCCGCGTTTTTCAACGCCTGCGGATCGGAAATGATTACTTCGGCACGCTCCTCCAATAATCTGCGCGTGATGTAAATTGCCGGACTTTCCCTGGTATCGCCGGTATTTCCCTTAAATGCGAATCCCATGATGCAGATTTTCTTCCCGGCCAGCGTATTGAACATGGAAGCGATGATGTTCGTGACGAACCGCTCCTGCTGATATTCATTTATTTTAACCACGCTTTCCCAGTAAGATGCCACCTCCGGCAGACCGTAAAAGTTGCAAAGATAAACCAGATTAAGAATATCTTTTTTAAAGCATGATCCGCCGAAACCGACTCCGGCGTTAAGAAATTTTCCGCCGATGCGGCTGTCCATGCCCACCGCTTTGGCTACCTGCGTTACATCGGCGTCGGCTTTTTCGCAAAGTGCGGAAATAGAGTTGATTGATGACACCCGTTGGGCCAGGAAAGCATTGGCAACCAGTTTGGAAAGTTCACTGCTCCAAATATTGGAGGTGATGATTTTTTCTTCCGGAATCCAGCGGGCATAAATTTCCACAAGTTCCGCCCGCGCTTTCAAGCCGCTTTTCGTTTCGCGGGAGCCGATGAGGATCCGGTCCGGATTCTCGAGATCACTAATTGCCGTTCCTTCCGCCATGAATTCCGGATTGGAAAGAACTTCAAAAGTAAAATTCCCCTTCGCCGAGCCTAATATTCTTTCCATCGCCAGAGCTGTTTTTACCGGGAGGGTGCTTTTTTCAATGACAATTTTCGATGATTGCGAATATTGTAAAATCTGGCGGGCGGTTTTTTCCCAGTACTGTAAATCAGCGGCCATTCCTGCGCCGGTTCCAAACATCTTCGTCGGCGTGTTTACACTCACGAAAATAATGTCGTTTTCTCTGATCTGGTTTTCGATATCCTTGACGAAAAAGAGATTTTTCCCGCGGGTTTTTTTGACGATTTCTTCCAGACCGGGTTCGTAAACGGGCAGCTCGCCGGAATTCCAGGCGTCGATGCGTTCGTGATTGATGTCGACTACGGTTACACGGTAATCCGGGCATTTATAGGCGATCATGGCCATTGAAGGACCGCCGACATAACCGGCACCGATACAGAGGATTTTTTTTCTGAATTTCATTGATCCGACCTTTCCCCAGTAATTAAGTGATTTGCAAAATATTGCGAAAATATTGGATGGTGGAAGCCAAACCTTCCGCCAGTTCAACTTTCGGGAGCCAGCCGAGCTTTGCTCCAGCCAGCGTTATGTCCGGTTTGCGCTGGGTAGGATCATCGGCCGGCAGCGGCTGGGAAATTATTTTCCCGGTGCTGTTGGTTAACCGGATGACTAATTCGGCCAATTCCAAAATCGTAAACTCGCCGGGATTGCCGAGATTTACCGGGCCGTAGAAATCGTCTGGTGAATTCATCATGCGGATAAGGCCATCGATCAAATCGTCGACGTAGCAGAAAGAACGGGTGTGAGAGCCGTCGCCGTATACGGTGATTTCCTTATCCTGCAGAGCTTGAATAATGAAATTGCTGACGACCCTTCCGTCGTTGACGGCCATACGTGGGCCGTAAGTATTGAAAATACGTGCGATTTTTGTATTGACCCCGTTTTGCCGCCGGTAATCCATCATCAGACATTCGGCGGCCCTTTTCCCTTCATCGTAGCAACTGCGGATGCCCACAGGGTTTACTCTTCCCCAGTACGATTCCTTTTGCGGGTGCATTTCCGGGTCGCCGTAAATCTCGGATGTGGAAGCCTGCAAAACTTTTGCTTTTGTTCTTTTGGCGATTCCTAAAACATTGATGGCGCCCATGACGTTGGTTTTGATCGTTTTGATGGGGTTGATCTGATAGTGCACCGGGGATGCCGGACAGGCCAGGTTGTATATTTCGTCAACTTCCAGAAATATCGGGTTGATTATGTCATGACGAATCAATTCAAAATGCGGATTGCTCAAAAGATGGCTGATATTGTTTCTGCTGCCGGTATAAAAATTATCGAGACAAATGATTTCATTATTTTCTTTCAGCAGCCGTTCACAGAGATGGGAACCCAGGAATCCCGCTCCGCCGGTAATAAGTATGCGCTTTGTCATATAGATTTATTGACCTTGATCCGGTTCATTATGGTAATTTCTTTTGGACTCTGCTATTAAACCTGAAAGGGGCTGCGGAAGTCAACTATAAAATAAACAGGCTGCTGAAAAAAGCTCATTTGCCGTGTTGCGCTTCGGTTCTCGCTGTTTACGCAAGGCTAAAATATGCTCCGTTGCTTGATGCTGGAGGGTATTGCATTTTAATTTCTTGCAACAGGCTGAGAAACAGGGGCACTGCGCACCGTGCTGGAATAGAGATTATATGAAGATTGACGAAAATAGAGCCGGCGCACTTTACATTGTTGCCACACCCATCGGCAATCTGGAAGACATTACTTTACGCGCTTTGCGGATTCTCCGGGAAGCAAATATTATCGCGTGCGAGGATACGCGGCGCACAAAAAAACTGCTCAATGCCTACGCGATAACGACGCCGCTGATCAGCTTGCATGAACACAATGAAAAAGAGAAAAGCATTTTCGTTATTGCAAAAATTAAATCCGGTATGCAGGTGGCTTATGTTACCGACGCCGGCACGCCCTGCATTTCCGATCCCGGTTACCTGCTGGTGCAAGCCGTAATGGGGGAAAACCTCCCCGTGATCCCCGTGCCCGGAGCATCAGCCGTAATTACGGCTTTGAGTGTTTCCGGCTTTCCGGTGGACAATTTTATATTTTACGGATTCCCGCCGCCAAAGCAAGGTAAAAGGAAACATTTTTTTGAGCAACTGAAGACAGAAGAAAAAACAATTGTTTTTTACGAATCTCCCGCAAGGTATCTGGCGATGCTGCAAGATATGCGCGAAGTACTGGGAGATCGCGAAATAGTAGTAACGCGCGAATTGACGAAGATTTATGAAGAAATCAAACACGGTAAAATATCAGATTTCCTCAAAGATGTTTTGCCGGCCAGGGCGCGAGGGGAGTTCACAATCATTGTGCAAGGGAAGGAAAAAGAACCTCCTGTCTTTACATGCGAAGATATTGAAAGGAAACTTTTGCCGCTCTTGGCGAATAAAGAAATCTCACTGCGCGACGCCGTTGCCGAAATTGTCTGTCAAACCGGTTTTTCTAAAAAAAAGATTTACGACCTCGCCGTTAAATTAAAGCGTTAAAAAAACTGAGATTTTTAAGTGCGGTTAATCTGCATATATTACTTGAACTGTTTATGGCACTATGGTAATCGAATAAATCATATAATTTATATTATTAGGACAAGTCCTTTATAAAAGTGATCTGCCTCACGGGGGATTAACTGATGGCTGTAGATTCTGTACCAACAGACGATAAAATTTATGATTTAACGGAAGTTTACGAAGAACGCAACGGCAGAAGCAGCCAGGAAGTCATCGTCGTTGACGGCCGCGGTTATGAGCGGATAGCCAAGGATAATACACGCATCTATGAACTGGTCGATGTTGCCGAAGATCAGCCGGTGCCGGTAAATGTCAATGAAGAAATAGTCAAACGGACAACAGAAATAGCCGAAAAAATTGCCCGGGAATTAATCCCGGAAATTGCCGAAAGAGTTATCCGGGAAGAAATCGCCAAATTAAAAAAGCTCAGCGGTAACGACTCAACAACAGTTAATTAACCTATGAGAAAACACCTGCTGGTATTAATTCTTGTTCTTGTATTTCTATGCGGTATACCGGTTTTTGCACAGGATGATGTCGATGTCATGAATCTGGAAATGGAAGGCATTGCCGTCGTTGATCAAAATGACGTCGCCGGTGCCCGACATGGCGCAATCCAGGACGCGTTACAAAAGGCAATTCTGGAGGTTATCGCCGTTTTACTGTCATCTCCCGATAAAGATAAAAACCACCCGCCGTTCAAGGATGTTATCTCCGCGCAGCATGATAAATATATAAAGAACTATAAGATCATCGCGGAAGGCAATAAGACCGATACCTATATGGCTACCCTTAATGTCTCAGTGGCATTGCCGGATTTGAAAAGCGATTTGGCCAAGATGGGATTTCTTTTGCCGGCGGAGCAGGATAAAGCGCATAAATTTGTTTCCTTAAAGGTTATGGGATTAAAAAAATATTCTGATCTTTCTTCTTTGAAAGAGTTTTTGAAAAAGAAGATAAAGATGGTGAAAAATGTTCAACCGCGATATTTTATGTGGCAGCAGGCATGCATGGAGGTTGAAATTTCCGGAACGATCCAGGCCTTTGCCGATGAATTAGTCGGAACGAATCTGTATGAGCTGGATGCCGAACAGACTAAAAACGATGAATTAGCGGTCAACCTTTTGCTAAAGGTAGGAGTAGAATGAAGGGATACAGAGATCAATTTATTGTCACTGTAGTTTTGGCGGGAATGTTTTTGATATTCGGGTGTGCTTCCAGTCCGCAGCAGTCC
>CAYYBK010000149.1:0-5433 GCA_964470015.1 uncultured Syntrophales bacterium | reverse complement strand
TATTGGTTTATTGCCGTTTATCTGCATATGGGCAAGCGACATGATGGGAACAAGGCTGCCGATGTGCAGGCTGGCCGCCGTGGGGTCGAAACCTATATAACAGGTCACCGGACCAGCTGCGAAAAGCGCCTTGATTAATCGCTCATCTGTTGTCTGCTCAACAAAACCTCTTTCCTTTAAAACGTCATAAGCGCTCTTCATCCTCATCTGCCTCCGCCTTTTCTTCCAACCTGACACTGATCCGCTCAATCGAGTTGGCCTTACCGGTTGCAGAATCAATATCAAGCAAAGCACCCTGCAATCTTATATCTCCTTTGGCAATATCAAATTTATTGGGGATACCGGTCAAAAACCTCTCAATTATTGCTTCTTTCCTCACACCAATAACGGAATTGAAAGAGCCGGTCATGCCGACATCACTCAAATAAGCAGTGCCGCCGGACAGAATTTCCTCATCGGCAGTCTGGACATGGGTATGTGTTCCCAAAACCGCGCTCACTTCCCCGTTCAAATACCAGCCCAGCGCTTTTTTTTCGGAAGTCGCTTCGGCATGAATATCAACGATAATGACCTTTGTTTTCTTTTTGAGCGCGGCAATTTCGCCCCGGGCAGTCAAAAACGGGCAGTCTATCGGCTGCATGAAGATTCTACCGGCAAGATTGAGAACGCCAACCGACTCCCCCAGCGCCGTTGGTACAACAACCGCTCCTGAGCCCGGAACCTGCTGCGGATAATTAGCAGGACGCAGAAGAGTTTCATAATCACCGATAAAATCGATTATTTCCTTTTTGTCCCAGATATGATTACCGGAAGTAAGAATATCGATATGGTTTTCATAAAGCTCTTCGACAACATCCCTGGTAACTCCGAAACCGGCAGCGGCATTTTCACAATTGGCAATAACGATGTCAATACCGCGATTGCCGATCAATTTGGGCAAAAGCTCTTTCAGCGCTCTGCGGCCCGGTTTTCCCACTATATCACCGATAAACAGTATTTTCATGCACCACCCAAAAGAAAGGTCGCCGCTCGGGTAACATTATTTGGCGTAAGAAGAAACCCTGGTTTCTCTGATTACGGTAACCTTTATCTGCCCCGGATAAGTAAGTTCGCTTTCGATTTTCTTGATGATATCGTTGCAAAGCATTACCGCATCATTATCAGATATTTTTTCATTCTCGACAAGAATACGGATTTCGCGGCCGGCCTGTATGGCATAGCATTTATCAACGCCGTTAAAGGAATGAGCGATGTTTTCCAGCTCTTCCAGCCTCTTGACGTAAGTTTCCAGCATTTCGCGACGGGCACCGGGACGGGCGGCAGAAAGAGTGTCCGCCGCCTGGACCAAAACACCCAGCAAGGTGTTGTTGCGCCCGTCGTCATGATGGGTGGCAATGGCCTGGATAATGCGCGGATTTTCCCCAAAACGCTTGGCAAAGTCCGCACCGATTAAAGCATGCGGGCCTTCGATCTTGTGGTCAATCGCTTTGCCGATATCGTGCAGCAAGCCGGCCCGTTTGGCTTCTTTTATGTTCATCTTTAATTCCGCCGCCATAATACCGGTGAGATACGCAACATCAATGGAGTGCTGCAGGACATTCTGCGAATAACTGGTGCGGTACTTCAGGCTGCCCAGGAGATTTATTATCTCGGGATGGACATCATGTACCCCCACATCAAAAGAAGCTTTTTCTCCGGTTTCCCTGATGACCTGCGCTACTTCCGTTCTGACTTTTTTAACGATTTCTTCAATCCGGCCCGGATGGATGCGGCCATCCTGGATCAGCCGCTCCAGTGAAATCCTTGCCACTTCCCTCCTTACGGGATCAAAGCTGGAGAGAACTACAGCTTCCGGAGTGTCATCGACAATCAGATCAATGCCCGTCGCCGCTTCAATAGCGCGGATATTTCTTCCTTCCCGGCCGATGATGCGTCCCTTCATTTCTTCGCTGGGCAGATTAACAACCGACACAGTGTGTTCCGCCACATAGTCGCCGGCATACCGCTGGATGGAATAGGCAATAACCTCCCGCGCCTTTCTGTCTGCGGTCATTTTGGCTTCCTCTTCAATTTTACGCACGGTAGATGCCGCATCGCGTCTGGCATCCGCCTCCATCGACTGAATTAATAAATTCTTCGCTTCTTCCGAAGAAATACCGGCAATCTTCTCCAGTTTTTCCTTTTGCTCTTCCAGCACCTTCTCCAGCTGCCGATTCGTCTCGTCGGCCGCCGCTTCTTTAGCTGCGATCGCTCTTTCACGGCTGTCGATGTTGGCTTCTTTGTGCGCCAGGGAATCAATCCGTTTATCGAGATTTTCTTCTTTGGAACGAATGCGCTTCTCTAACGCATCAAGTTCATTCCTTCTGTCTTTGTTTTCCCGATCAAAATCGGCCTTGATCTTCAAAAGGTTTTCTTTGACCTGCAGAACGGCCTCTTTCTTGATTGTCTCGGATTCCTTTTTTGCCTCCTCGATAATCCGCGCCGCCAAACTTTCTGAAGATTCCACTTTTTTGGCAGAAAACAACTGCTTTAAAATATAGCCAACGATAATACCTGCTACGATGGCACCAAATATAACCAGGACAAATAAACCGCCATTCAACATTTAAAATTACCTCCCTTACACCGGCGGGGAAAATTATTTTTTTGAATTATCATGTTGTTTTTACTTGATAAGTCGTTGATTTATTTAATCAATATTTCTCCACCCGAGTTATATGCAAACCTTTCAGCAAGAATAAATTTCAAAAATACTCTTACCAAAGGACTTATTGCCTTGTGATTTTTTCTAAAGACAGGATAAATGCAGCAAGGATGCGAGGTATAAAAACCCCCGCCTATGCCGTGTTAATCAAATTTTTGAACCTTTTTACAAAGTGGGTGTCTAGTATTGTATTGTTTTAGGCTTTCTGCTTCCCCGCCACCGGCAAGGAAACTGACCTGCACACCACAAACAAGGAAAGACCCCAGGTTCAAAGTGTTGGCTCAAAAACAAAGGTTAATCACGCACATCGCAGGGGCAAACAATTTATAATTAACTTGCGTTTTCAATCAGTTGAATCAACTCTGCGGATCTGCTTTCTAACTGGACGCAGAGTTCCTTATTAACTCCTCTCATCTTCAATAATTCCTCTGCAAAATTTAAAGCCGCCAGAATGGCAACATCCAAGGTCTTGAGATTGTTTGCAGATTTTGATATTTCTTCCGTTTTTTCAGCTACCACCCGGATAACTTCAGCCACATGTTCGTCATCTGCATCGCTTAAAACAGAAAGCTCCTGCCCTAAGATATTGATATTATATCTTTTTTTCAAGACCAACGCCCTGGACGCTTATTTTGCTGCCTCTATATCCGCAAGTAAATTAAGCAATGAATCTACCCTCGTACGTACGCTGTCCCTTTCCACATCTAATGCCTTTAGTTTACTGTTTAAACCCTCTATCTCCGCTTCTTTATTTTTTAGTGTTTCCTCCAATGCTTGAATCTGCTTCTTTAACACTATCTGTTCGCTAACTATCCCTTTTATTTTATCTTCCAGCTCTTTAAATTTTCCCAATTCCACAGTGATTCCGCCCTTTCTGCAAGCTCGTAATTAAGAAAAAACCCGCTGTAAAAGTCCATAATCCGTTTTATTTATGCCAATTTATGCGTGCAAAGTCAAGGTATTATTTCCGGCCGGCGCAGGATGCCAAATGTTGAAAATATTTATCGAGTTCCGCGCGCATACTTTCCCTGTCCGGCAATTTTCCCACAATTTGACGGAACCGGCTTGATCCCTCCAAACCCTTGGTGTACCAAAGGAGATGTTTGCGAAAATTTACGGCGGCGGCACGGGAGCCGCACAGTTGTTCCTCCAGTGTCCAGTGATGTTCTATTGTCTGATATCTCTGGGCAAGATCGGGATTGCCATCTTCTTTGCATCCGGTCAGTAATTGATTTATTTCCTTGAATATCCAGGGCTTGCCCAGGGCTCCCCTGCCCACCATCACCGCATCGCAGCCGGTCTGCCGCCACAGCGCCAGCGCGTCCTGCGCCGACCAGACATCACCATTACCAATAACCGGAATGCGGACGGCTTTTTTTACGGCGGCAATAACCCGCCAGTCGGCCGCTCCACGGTAACCCTGATCGGCGGTCCGGCCATGAACAGCAACGGCATCCGCGCCGGAATATTCCGCGCTTGCGGCAACTTCAACGGCGTTAATGGAACGACTATTCCACCCGGAACGAATTTTCACGGTAACCGGAAGAGCAACGGCTTTTTTTACCTTGGCCACAATCCGGGCAATAAGAGCCGGATTTTTCATCAAAATTGCTCCGGCGCCGGCCTTGATGACTTTCTTCACCGGGCACCCCATATTAATATCGATTAATGCGGCGCCCCGTTCGGCCACTATCGCCGCCGCTGCCGCCATTAATTCCGGATCGGCACCGAAAAGCTGCACGCCCAAGGGCTTATCTTCCGCGCAAGTCGCCAGATATTCAAAAGTCTTATCCGTTTTACGCACAAGACCGTTGGCGCTGACCATTTCCGTGTAGGCCAGGACGCAACCAAAAGACCGCGCAATTATACGGAAAGGCAGATTGGTAATTCCCGCCAGCGGGGCTAAAATCGCCTGCCCTTTTATGGCATTAATCACTTCCCACACAATTCAATCCGAACATCTTCGCTTATTCTGCAGATACTGGCAGGCCCGGCTTAATTCCTCCGGCGTATTAATACCCATTACTTCGATATAATCGGGAGCTATTTGAGACTGTACCTTGTGGCCCGCACGACAGGCAATTTCAACAATATCCGTAAGGTAGTATTCGCGCTGCTTATTATCGTTGCTTATCTTTCCGAGCGCCGTAAAAAGAAAGGATGTATCAACGCAGTAAATCCCTGTATTTATTTCACCAATACTTTTTTCTCCGGCCGCGGCATCGCGCTCCTCAACTATTTTTAAAATATTGCCGGCCTGATCTTTCACAACCCGCCCGTAACCCTGCGGACTGGCCGGATATGTCGTCAAAACCGTAATTTTTGCCCCGCTCGCGGCATGCTTCACTAAAAGATTGCGAATCGTGGCCGGCTGCAACAGCGGCACGTCACCGCAAAGGATTACCGTCAATCCGGGATATTCCGCCAGCTCATTTTTTGCCTGCATTGCCGCATGGCCGGTACCCAGTTGTGGATTTTGCTCAATAAAAATGACGCCGGCATCGGCAAACCGCTCCTGAACCTCGCGGGCCTGATGACCGACGACCACAACAATTTTTTCCGCACCGGCGCCGCGGGCGGCGGCAAGGGAATAATGCAGCAACGGCTGCCCTTCCAAAGTATGCAGAACTTTGGCTAATTCCGACTTCATGCGGGTGCCCTTGCCCGCGGCCAGGATCAATGCACAAAACTTAGGTTTTTGCATCCTTATTCACTGCCTTTCCGGTTTT
>CAYYBK010000148.1:0-5455 GCA_964470015.1 uncultured Syntrophales bacterium | reverse complement strand
CCTTTTTTCCGACGTGCGATCAGCGGCGGGATGCTCAGGCAATAAAATACCGAGGAACAAAGCGTTTACTTAGGATCGCCCAGTTCCATCATTCTGCCCAGAATAACTTTCATCACTTCCGTCGAGCCGGCAAAAATCGGAAAGACCCGGATATCACGCGCAAACCGGCAGATCGGGTATTCTTCCATATACCCGTAGCCGCCGTGCAGCTGGACGCAGTCATAGGCAATGCGGTTCGCCATTTCGCAAATCCAGTATTTCGCCATGGAAACCTTTTTCGTAATGTCCTGACCGTTCATATAATCGGCAATCAGTGCGTCAACAAATGTCCGGCCCAGTTCGATCTCCGTCGCCATTTCCACAATCTTGAACGTATTGTGCTGAAACGATGAGACCGGCTTCCCGAAAATGGTCCGTTCCTGGCAATACTTGACGGTCATGTCGAGCATCGCCTCGGCGACACGCTGCGCGGTAATCGCCGTAACAAGACGTTCCCGCTGCAGGCTGGCCATCAAATAGTAAAATCCCTTATTCTCTTCGCCGAGCAGGCACGTTGCCGGTACACGGCAATCTTCGAAGATCAATTCGGCCGTGTCCTGGCTGTGCCATCCCATTTTGTCCAGCTTTCTGCCCCGCTTGAAACCCGGCATCCCCTCTTCCACGCAGATGAGGCTCATGCCCCTGGCCCCTTTATCCGGGCGCGTCCGCGCCGCTACTATCACCAGGTTCCCGTTGATGCCGTTGGAAATAAATGTCTTTTGCCCGTTGATGACGTAATCGCCGCCGTCTCTCACCGCCGTCGTTTTAATGGCACCCAGGTCGGAGCCGGCATTCGGCTCCGTCATGGCGATCGCCGTAATGATTTCTCCGCTTACGCACCCGGGAAGCCATTTCTCTTTCTGCTCTTCATTGCCGTACTCGTTGATGTACGGAACGATGATATCGTTATGCAGGACGGCATGCAGCCCGAAGGCGCCGATGTAGTTCAATTCCCGGTTGATGATGACGTCATACAGAAAATCGGCGGCAAACCCTCCGTATTTTTCAGCAACCCAGGGGCATAAAAATCCGGATTCGCCCATCTTCCGCCAGGCTTCCCGGGGAACAATACGCGCCTCCTCCCACTTCTCTATAAACGGAACAACTTCTCTGGACAGAAACTTCCTAAAGGCATCCTGAAAAATGATGTGTTCTTCCTTAAACTGCACGCCACTCATGATAACAATCGCTCCCGCGCTACAAAATGTTTTCAATCGCCCGCATCATTTTCCTTTACGGACATGCCGCATAAAATGATAATAAATCATGCCGGGCGGTTATTGCGGTTCCCTGAGCAGCAATTCCGTCCAACGGGAATAAGGCGGAGGCAGGGCCCCTTCCAGGCGGAGGACGGAAGGCGTCGGATAGCGGTGCATGCCCGACTTGTGTCCTTTTTCCAGGCCTTTCATTACTAATTCCGCCTTGCTCCAGGGAATGGTAAAAGCCAGCTCATGATCCTGCGTTAAGGCAAAATAACGGTCTCCCGCCCCCGCCAGAATCAGCTGACATTCATCCGTTAGCATCGTACGCGCCACAAACGAGCTGCATGCCACGCCGCCGGTTGCCGGTGTATTTACTGGTTTGCCGGTCAGGGCGAATGCTCCCTGCACCAGCCGGGCAATCTGGGCGGGGTCGCCGTAAAGTGCAATGAAGTGCGGTTCGAAGTCCGCCCGCTCCAGGGGGGCCGCAACCAGGTGGCTGAATTCCTTATGAGCAAATCGGCTGAGGCTGGCGGCGACTTTGATCCAGTCTTCTTTTTTCCCGGCGCCGGCCGCCTCCCCGCTGCTGCCGTCCAGATAGCTTTCCCCGCGGATAAAACCGAGGACAAAAAGACCATGCGGGCAGCTCTGATCCTCCCTGCCGACGGCCACCGTCCAGCCGTAACGCCGTGCCAGAGCAATGCACTGGCAGGCTGTTATCGCCGTACCGAGATCCCGCCGCGGTAAACGGGCTTTACCCGGCAGCTTCTCCCCGGGACGAAACATCCTGACCGCCACCGGAAAAGTTTGCGGTCTGACGTAAAAACCGAGTATTTCCGAAATTTCCTTTATATCCAAGATGCCGTCTTTCCCTCCCCTCCTCACAATCCGCCGGCGCTCACCAAACGGCAGCGATTGCCGTTCAGGCCTTGCCGCTTTTTAAATCGAGCACCTTCCGGGAAATAACCATCTTCTGGATTTCATTGGTGCCCTCATAAATCTGCGTAGCCTTGGCATCGCGCATGTAGCGCTCCACCGGGTATTCTTTGCAATACCCGTAGCCGCCGAACAGCTGAACGCACTCTGTCGTCACCTTCATGGCCGCATCCGTACCGAACCACTTGGCCATCGAAGCGGCCACCATGGCCTCCGGATGATTCACATCTTCGCACCAGGCGGCCTTATAAACCAGCAGCCGCGCCGCTTCGATTTGTGTCACCATTTCGGAAATCATCCATTGCACGCCCTGATTGGAGACAATGGAACGGCCAAACTGTCTGCGCTCCTTAATATAGGCAATCGTATGCTCGAGACAGCCCTGGGCGATGCCGACACCCTGCGCCCCGACCACCACACGCCCGCCGTTCAACACACCCAACGCCACATTAAGTCCGTTGCCTTCCGCGAGGAGACGGTTGGCCACCGGCACCGCGCAATCCTCAAACGACAGGGGAACGGTCGCCGAGCCGTGCAGTCCCATTTTTTCGATCGGTTTGCCGACCTTCAGCCCGGGCGTCTCCTTATCAACGATCAGCGCGCTGATTCCCTTATAGCCTTTTATTTCCGGGTTGGTCCGCACCATCGTTACATAGTAATCGGCGTAGCCGCCGTTTGTGATGAAGATTTTCTCCCCGTTGATAATGTAGCTTTCACCACGGCGCACCGCCGCACAGCGCAGATTAGCATTGTCGGAACCGCAGTCGGGTTCGGTAAGCGCAAAGGCGGCGAGATATCTCCCGTCGCACGACGGCACCAAGTATTTCTGCCGCAGTTCCTCCGTCCCGTACAAATAAACTGGTGAACAGCCGGCACCCAGATGGACGAGCATGATCACGGCGGTACTGGCGCATGCTTTGGCGACTTCTTCGATGAAAATTGCTTTATAGGTCGTATTCAATCCCAGACCGCCGTACTCCTCTGGGAAGGGAAAGCCCATGTAGCCTAATTCCCCGAATTTTTTAATCGTCTCCACCGGGAAACGGTGTTCGCGGTCGATAACCGGCGCCAGCGGCGCAATTTCCTTCTGGGTGAATTTACGAATGTTATCCCGGAAAGCCGATTGTTCCTCTGAAAATCCGAAAATCACTATTGTTTCTCCTTTCCCGTATCCGTCATAAAAATGTTTTTTGTTCTTTTCACCGCAGAATGCAAAACGCCGGGCGGGCGGCATCGCCCGCCGAGAATTCGTCACGCGGAAACACCTTGTAGCTCAGTGTCGCCCTTTTGCCGATCACATCCATGGTCACCTTCCGCGGGTCAATATCAATGAGGTTGCCCATGATCCACGGCCCTTCATCAAGCTCAATCAAAACGACCGTGTATGGTAATTCGGCTTCATGTCCCCGGGCGGCAACATAGCAAGTGCTGAACGTCACAACCTTACCCACACCGGTCAATTGCCGCACGTCCAGATTCGTACCGCCGCAGCCGCTGCACGCCATTGTCGGAGGACATGTCACTTTTCCACAGTCCCGGCATTTCAGACCCATCAGTTTGTTTTTTCTCAGAGCTTTGTCGTATTCCTTAAAAGGCAGTTTATATTCCATCGCCATCTCCTTATTGCGCAGCTAAAATTACATTGGTCACAACACCGTCGGCACCCATTGTATCGGTGATCCCGTATTTTGCGCCTTCCACCTGCCGCCCCTGCTCCGCCAGCTGCCCTCGCAACTGGTAGGTGATCTCGCAGATCTGGCCGACGCCGGTCGCCCCCACCGGATGCCCTTTCGCCTTCAGTCCGCCGGAGATGTTGATGGGTATTTTTCCATCCGCGCGCGTAGCGCCTTTTTCCCATGCCGCACCGGCGGTTCCGAATTCAAAGAAGCCGAGGCATTCGGCAGCAATGATCGCCGCGATGCTGAAACAATCGTGCAGTTCGCAGACGTCGATATCCTGCGGCGTAAGCCCCGCCATTTTATAGGCCTGCTGGGAAGAGAGCTCCCGGGCCCGGATGCGGGGATAATAATCGGCCTGTGAACTGATTCTGCCCGCGGAAGCCTGGCCGACGCCGGCAATGTATACCGGTTTTTCCACCAATTTTTTGGCAATATCCTCCGCAGCCAGGACAATCGCCGCCGCACCGTCGGTAAAGGGGCAGCAATCATGAAGCTGCAGCGGGGTGGCGATCATCGGACTGTCCAGTACATCTTCTTTGGTCAACGGTTTCTGGATCTGCGCATAGGGATTTTTCATCGCGTATTCATGCGACTGCACCGAAACACCGGCCATCATCTCCTTTAACCGCGGCAGCGGTATGCCGTGCGTCTTGGAATATAGATGGCACAGCATGCCGAAAGATGCGGGATAAATGAAACCCAGAGGATATTCATAGCGGCTGTCGGCGCAAGTGGCAAAAACCCTTGTCGCCAGCGGAACCGGCAGCGTCGTCGCCCGTTCGACACCCCCGACCAGCACGATGTCATACAGGCCGGAGGCAATCCATATGAAGGCCTCGCGGGCCGCCATCGTTCCCGACGAACACGCGCCCTCCACACGCGTTGCCGGAATATTGAAGCAGCCTATTTCATTGGCTATGTATGTCTGCAGCGTAGCCTGTCCTTCTTCAAAATCTCCCCACGCATTGCCCAGAAAAAAAGCCTGGACATCCTTGGGCTTGACATTGGCTTCCCTGAGCGCATCCATTGCGGTTTCCGCCATCATTTCCGTGGATGTCTTTTCCGAATTGAACATGAACTTTGAATGCCCGGTACCGATAACTGCAACTCTTCTCATTTCGCTCTCCTTATCGCTAAATATCACTTCGAACTTCGCGCAACCATACTGCCGAATCCGTCATTTCGGCGCCATGCGCAGCGCACCGTCAATCCTGATCGTTTCTCCGTTCAAATACGGATTTTCGATGATATGCCGCACCAGGAACGCAAACTCTTCGGGATTGCCCAGCCGGCGGGGAAACGGAATCATTGTCGCCAGTTGCGCACGGACCTGCTCCGGGAAGCCCGCCACCATAGGCGTATTGTACAGGCCCGGCGCCACAGAACAGACCCTGATGCCGATATCCATGAGATCGCGCGCCAGCGGCAGCGTCATTCCCGCAATCGCCGCTTTACTGGCAGCGTATGCGGACTGGCCCATCTGACCATCGAAGGCGGCGCCTGAGGCTGTATTGACGATTACGCCTCTCTCGCCATCGGCATTGGGTGTGTTTTTCACCATCTGTTCGACAGCCAGACGCATTACATCGAACGGACCGATCA
>CAYYBK010000147.1:0-5499 GCA_964470015.1 uncultured Syntrophales bacterium | reverse complement strand
CGTGGACGGCATACAGATAATAGACTTGCCGCCTTCCGCCATGGCCGCTCCCCGCAGAAAGTCCAACTGGCCTCCTACGCCACTGAATTGCTTGGGGCCAATCATGTCCGCACAAACCTGGCCCAGCAGGTCAACCTGAATTGCGGAGTTCATAGCAACCATATTTTTCTGTTGGGCAATTATGAGCGGGCTGTTCACATAACCGCTGCGGCGCATTTCGAACATCGGATTATGGTCAACATATTTATAAAAATCTTTGGTTCCTCCCATTAGCGTGCATATGACTTTCCCTCTGTCCAGTGTTTTCTTGGAATTGTTGATGACACCTTTTTCAATCATCTTCATGATGCCAGTAGAGCCTAGCTCGGTGTGAATTCCAATATTTTTATGATTGCCAAGCAGGGATAAAACGGTATCGGGAATGGCGCCCACGCCCGTCTGGATGGTATCTCCATCTTTAATCAACGTCGCAATATGACCCGCTATTGCTTTATCAATATCAGAAATCTTCTCTGCTTCGGGCATTATATGGATCGGGATATCGCCTTCCACAAAACGATCAATATCAGTTACATGTATAACACTGTCACCATATGTCCATGGCATGTTATTATTGACCTGTGCTATTACTACTTTTGCGCTGCCCACCACGGCCCTGGTGAAAGAAACGTCTATTCCCATGCTTACATATCCGTTTTCGTCTGGTGGGGTCACATGGGTAAAAATTACGTCCACAGGCAACCGCGTAGTAAAGAGCCTGTCCATTTCCGATAATGGGCTTGCGGTGAAATCGGCGCGCCCTTCCCAATGCGCCTGACGAGTTGTTTCAATGTTAAAAACGGAATTGTGTACAAAGCTATTTTCATATTCCGGCTGACAATATTCTGCTTTCCCCAGGGTGAAACCACAGATTACTTCAACCTTTTCCAATTCATCCGCCCGGCGGATCATCGCCTCGCGCAGCACCGTCGGCTGGCCGGGTCCATGCCCGTCAACAACCCGATCCCCGGACTTTACCACCTGCACCGCTTCATCGGCAGACATAAGCCGGGAACGATAGTAGCTTTTCCAATCAGCTGTCTCTTTCATTCTATTTACTAGCCTTTCTAAGGAATAATAATTTGATCTGTCTTCGCTAGAATAGAAAGAAACATGCCAGAACATTTTTTTAGGAAGGAATTTCGTATTCTTTTCAATCGTATGGAGGTAAAGTCTATTTATATCATAAGTTTGCAGCAAAGCGATAATTACTGGTATACAGATTTTTACTGGTAGCTTTTATAAAGAGATGACAAAAAAAGATATAAGCACTGTCGATATTTCGACACTTCGACATTTCGCCCCCGTCGGATAAAAATAGCACCGGTAAAAAGGAAAAGCTGATATAAAAACAGACTTAAGAAACACTCGACATAATGTATAAAAAGCAAAAAAATTATTTTGCGGTTCGGATGCCATATTTTTCCATCCGAGAAATTAAAGTAGTACGCTTAAGACCAAGCAATGCTGCCGCTCCCTCCGGTCCGGCGATTTTTCCATTACAGTGGCTGATAACTTTTAAAATATGGTTGCGTTCCACCTCTTCTAGGGTTTGTAATTTTTGTGTACCACTGCGTCTGGTTCCGGAACTTAGCTCGAAATTCTCCGCTTTAATTTCATGCCCTTCTGCAAGCAACACCGCTTTTTGTACAACATTTTCCAACTCCCGGATATTACCCGGCCAGTCATAATTAAGTAATAACAAGAAACCTTCCGGAAGAATTATGCAGTTTTCTTTTTCCATCAAACGGCAATATTTTTCCACAAAAAACCTGGCCAGGCGGGGAATATCCGACTTTCTTTCTCTGAGGGGAGGCACTTCGAACTGCATAACATTGAGCCGGTAATAAAGATCTCTTCTAAATGTCCCTTTTTCCACTTCTTGTTTTAAATCTTTATTGGTAGCGGCAATCAGCCGGAATTTTATTTTTATGGCTTCTGTACCGCCGACACGCATAATTTCCTGTTCTTGGAGCACACGTAGCAGTTTCACCTGGGCCAGGAGGGACAACTCGCCGATCTCATCCAAAAAAATCGTCCCACCATCGGCTAATTCGAAATAGCCTTTTTTCATATGCGTAGCGCCGGTAAAAGACCCTCTCTCATATCCGAAAAGTTCACTTTCAATAAGACTTTCCGGAATGGCACTGCAATTAACTTTGATAAACACATTTTTTCTTTTGCTCTGCCGATACAATTCCTTTGCAAAAACTTCTTTACCAGAACCGGTTTCCCCGGTCAGCAAAACCGGGATATCAGTCCCGGCTACTTTCTTTATACGATTCATAATGAGCGAAACCGTTTCATCCATGGAAACGCAGAAATCATCATGCGACATATCGTATGACACATCCTGTTCAGACTGGATGGAGCTTTCCACCTGACGCTGCTTTGCATCATAACAAAGAGTAGCGAATAAATGAGGAGAAATAATTCTCACAAAGTTTTGAATGCTGTCGATTTCTTTTTCCGTCAACCCAGAACCCCGGTAATAGCTTTCCAGATACAGTACCGCCCCAACGGATTCATTGTTGAAGAAAGGAACGCAAAAAATGAATCCCGGCTTAGCATCCAGATTAATGACCGGTTTCTCTCGCACGGCCTTTTCATCAAAATATATAAAATGCTTTTTATTTTCAGTCACATAAGAAACAATGCCCATTAACCGCTGATACTGCAAGGACTTATGTTCTCCCATGTCAATATTTTGAGAAATTAGTACCCGGGGTTTGTTATTATCGAAAAAGCCGACAATGGCGCTGCTCTCTACTTTAATAACACGATTCAATGAAGTTAAAATGCGTGTCACCAACCGATCAGGATTGATAATATGGCGCAATTCGAGCCAGATGGTTTCCAACTGCACGGCAATGTTTAGTTGTAATTCTTCCTTTCGCAACAGGTTTCTGAGCTCATTGGGGAAATAATCACTTGCCTGGGCGCCCAAAGTCTGCCAACCAAGCTCTGCATTACGTTCTGCGCCCACCTTATCGCCAATTTCACTCATAACGCGTGTCAGTTCTACATAGCTTTTTCCCAGTTCTATACTGTTTCCTGAAGCTTGAAGGAGTTCTATGCTACGCTCCAGTAACTTTATGATCTCCCGCATATTCTCATTTTTGCTTTTTTTTAACAGAGCAATATGGCGACAGGACACTCCGGCGAGGTGAATATTCCGCGAGTGTAAACATCTTGATAATTCATCTTCGTAACGCATACCTTCAATAGCGGGCAAGCCCTGGGTTTCAATCATCTTCAGGGCATCCAGTACAAAAGGCGATGCGTTTATTCTTCCGAAATTATGTTTCTTTGCCGCTTCGTTTGCCAATACAAGCGCTTCTCGGCATGCCTCGGCTCTACCGGCATTCAAATGCAGCATACACAGCGCAAAAAGCGTATAATATTTCCCCCAGCCGTAATCTTCTTGCAAACTTTCCGCATAAGCCTTATACAAAATGGCCTCGGCGTTCTCGTTATCTTTCATGTAAAGGTGCACGCGACCGGAAATAGAGTACATCAACGTTGCGGCAAGATGATCCTGCCGTTCCCGAGCATGTTTATAAATGATCTCGTTGAGAATAAGTGCACGGTTGAACTCCCCTAGAAAAAAATAACTAAAAATAATAGGTGGATAGGCAAAAGCAATTACTTCCACATCCTTGCGATTCTCGATCGCGAGGATCATCGTTTCATAATAAGCAATTGTACCTTGAAAGTTTCCCAACAGATAGAGGTGCCAGCCAATAAGAGGAATAGCTTCATTGTGAATTGCGGTATTATCAAACTGTTTTAAATAGTCATCTCCTTTTTTCCTCAAGAGGAAGCCTTCCTCTTCCTCCCCGGCGAAATGTTTCCCGATCCCAGCGTAAAGCATTAGCAGGGCATCTTCTGCAGTAAGATTGCTTTCATGGACGAGGGTTAAGGCTTCGTTTTGCAATTGCAAAGTTCGCAGTGGGCTGATCCCTCTCATAAAATCCAGTTTACTGATGTTCAATACACATCTTACAAATAATTTTTTCCCCAACTGATAGGCCTTACAATAAATGGCACCTTGGTCATAAAACTCAAGAGCGTGATCCAGGCAATGCTCGCTTTTTGCAGCATCTCCCATTGCGTTGAGCAACAATACGATGTCATTTCCGGAAATGCCTATATTTGCAATTCTTTCCAGGATTGCCGGAATTTCGTCTTTTAATTGCTTAATATTTTTTTCTTTAAGAAATCTGAAAATCGGTTTTTGAAATGCTTCCGATGAAATTTTTTGATCGCTTATTTTATCTAAAAACGCAGCAAAAAGAAACTTGTCTCCCTTCCTTTGAAGACAATCGTTTCTATCCGCCATGTCGATAAGTTCATCCACACCAGAAAAACTTAATTCAAAGACACTGGCAAGAGTCTCCCGCGTCATTCCCGCACCAATTACCGCGGCAATGAGCAAGGTCTCCATGTAATCGACGCCCTGTTCAGTTTCCGTTACATTATGCATTACAAAATATAATCTCTGGCTGCAAATTAATATTTAGTTGTGTATTACTAGCATGTTTCCTTCAAGAAAGCAAAAACAGCCTCCCCGGCATATCATTCGCTTTATCTCGATAAGGCGAACATTAACTTGACACACAGGCCTGAAATTTTTATACTTCTTCCCGCGCAAAAGTTCCCCGTCAAGTATCGAGGCATCTTCATCGTCGGATCAGGGCAGGTTTAAGGAGACCGGAAGATATCCTGCTTGATAAAAAAGCCGTTCTGTATTATTTCATAACTGCGAGGGAGAAATATGATCATTCGCTGCTGGGGCGCCCGAGGATCAATTCCTGTTTCGGGAAAGCAATATCTAATTTACGGCGGAAATACGACCTGTCTCGAAATCAGGAATAAAACTGACGATATTATAATCGTCGATGCCGGTTCCGGCATTCGTGAATTAGGTAATTCTCTGCTGGCGGAAAACCGCCACTCCTATACCCTCCTGATGACTCATGCGCACTGGGACCATATCATGGGCTTCCCTTTCTTCAAACCGATTTACTCCAACAAAACCAGCATCAATATCTGGGGTTGCCCTTTTGCGCAGGTTTCTTTGAAAGAAATGCTTTCCCGGATAATGGCGCCGCCTAATTTTCCGGTGAACTTCGAAGCAATCAGCGCACAAATATCATACCAGGACACCTGTTCCGAATCCTACCAGCTCGGTTCCATAACGATTACACCGATTGCTTTAAGCCACCCCAACCAGGGCAGCGGCTACAAATTCGAAGAAGACGGCAAGTGTTTCGTTTTTCTCACCGACAACGAATTGGGGTTCCGGCATGAAGGCGGGCTCGATTATCAGGATTACCTGAATTTTTCCCGGGGAGCGGATCTGCTTATCCATGATGCGGAATACGATGAAGCTGATTACAAAAAAACCAGAAGTTGGGGGCACTCCGTTTACAAGGACGCCTTAAGATTGGCGCTGGA
>CAYYBK010000146.1:5073-5503 GCA_964470015.1 uncultured Syntrophales bacterium | reverse complement strand
TGTCCTACTATATGCCGGTCAAGCTTTTCTACTATCTGCCGGGGGGTTAACCCGTTACTGGACAACATATTTTATTCCTGCTCCTTAATTTTGCCTCTTTTGTTTTCGTTACTTTTCTCCGCATCGATTTCAATTTCCTCCAGCGTTATATGATCATTGGTATAGATGCAAATTTCCGCTGCTATTTTCATCGCCTCGCGGGCAATTTCGGTCGATGATAAATCAGTGTGGCGCACCAGAGCCCTGGCTGCGGCCTGGGCATAAGGACCTCCCGAACCGATGGCCATGACATCATCATCCGATTCAATCACATCGCCGTTACCGGAGATGATCAAGGAGTAATCTCTGCTTACGGCAATCATCAATGCCTCCAGATGCCGCAATACCCGATCGGTGCGCCAGTCCTTCGTCAACTCCACGGCTGCCCGCA
>CAYYBK010000146.1:0-5063 GCA_964470015.1 uncultured Syntrophales bacterium | reverse complement strand
AATTTCTGATCAAAACGGTCAAACAGCGTAAAGGCGTCGGCGGTTGCCCCGGCAAATCCGACGATAACTTCGTTATTGTAAAGCCGGCGGACTTTACGGGCGCCGTGTTTTAAAATTGTTGTGTCCAGTGTTACCTGGCCGTCACCCGTCACGGTCACCTTGTTGTTTTTTTTTACCGCCAGAATGGTTGTACCGCGGATATGCATATTTTTCTCCCCTTAACTTTCAGTTTCCTTGCCGGCTTTGTGTCGGGCGCGCGGATGCGCTTTATCGTATATTTCCATCATCCGGTTGATATTAACCGCCGTGTACTTTTGTGTTGTGGACAGACTCTCGTGCCCCAGCAATTCCTGAATAGAGCGCAAATCAGCGCCGGCATTCAAAAGATGCGTGGCAAAAGTATGACGTAAAGCATGCGGAGATATTTTCCGGCCGATCCCGCTTTTTTTCGTCGCTTCATCAACAATCCGGGCAATGCTGCGCACCGTTATCCTTGCCCCCCTTACATTAAGAAACAGGGGATTTTCCCCGATATGGGCACTTGTTTTTTTTCTTGCATCTCCGCTACCGGTCAAATATCGCTGAACAGCCGCCATCGCCTGTTTCCCCATCGGGACGAGTCTTTCTTTTCTTCCCTTGCCGCGCACTTTAACCAGCGCCTGACTAAAATCCAGATCGCTTGTATTGAGTCCGGCCAATTCACTCAGACGCAAACCGGAGGAGTAAAATAATTCCAGCATGGCCAGATCACGCAGGCCGGCCAGCGAATTATCATTCTGGAATTTCAACAAATCAAACATCTCATCAACCGAAAGAAAAGTTGGCATGTATTTTTCCGTTTTTGCCGTTCGCACCGCTTCGGCCGGATTCGTTTTCGTCCTGCCACTGCGAACCAAATATTTGTAAAAAGCCCGCAATGAAGATATTTTCCGGTTGATTGTAACCTTTTTCATACTCTGCCGGAACAAATGCCCCAAATACGCGCGGATCGCCTCCGGCCCTGCACCGGCAATTCCCGCACCGTCCTCCGTAAAATTATTTTTTTGAAGAAATTCTTCAAACTCCAAAACATCCGCCATGTATGCCGTCCGCGTATTACCGGAAACATTCCGTTCCACCTGCAAATAAGTTTGAAAATCCCGCAGGAGAGTATTCATAATTATTTACATCTTGTATTTGCCGAAATCTTCGGCGGAAAGATTTTCCAAATACTCTTTGATTTTATCTTCCTTCAACTTATCCAGATCGCTGATCTTGATGCCAAAGTCAACATTGCGTGATTTCTCGATAACGCTGTCGTCGACAAATATCGGCGCCTGAGCGCGCAAGGCCAAGGCAATTGCGTCACTGGGACGGGCATCGATCGTGTAGCTCTGGCCTTCCCGCATCAGGTAAATATTGGCGTAAAATGTATTATTGCGGATATCGCCGATTTCAATCCGGCTTACGGTCACATTCAACGCTTTCAGGCATTCATTGAACAGATCATGCGTCATCGGGCGGGAAAAGATAATTTTTTCCAGTTCCGTCGCAATTGCGCTTGCCTCAAAAATACCTATCCAGATAGGGATAGCCTTATTCTCCTGCAAATCTTTCAAAATGACGATGGGCGTATTGGTTATCGGATCAATGGTTAATCCGGATACTTTCATTTCAATCAGCATTGTCGACCTCCTCGAGCAGTTTCCCGCGCAGTGAATGCAAATAGGCTCTGGTAATTTCGACCTTAACCATTTTACCCACCAGTTTCCGGTTACCTTTAAAATTTACAATTTTCCAAGAACTGGCGCGTCCCATCAGTTCGCTTGCCGAATTTTTACTTTTACCTTCGACTAATAACTCCTGCATGCTACCTTCCAGCCGGGTATTTTTCTCCAATGTATGCTTATCCTGCAGCGTCTGCAATTGTTTTAAGCGCCGCTGCTTTTCAGCGTCATCTATTTTTTCCCCCAGCGTCTCGGCCGCCGTGCCTTTTCTTTCGGAATATTTAAATGAAAACGTGGAATCAAACCTGATTTTTTCCATCATGTCAATTGTTTCTTGATAATCTTTTTGTGTTTCTCCCGGAAATCCGACGATGATGTCGGATGTTATGCTTATCTGCGGGCAAACACTGCGTAAATGCTCCACTTTTGCGATATATTCATCCGCCGTATAACCGCGGTTCATCAACTTTAATATCTTGTCGGATCCCGATTGCACCGGCAGGTGAATATGACGGCACAACTTCGGTTCGGCGGCAAAACAATTCATCAGTTCCTCCGATAAGTCGCGAGGATGCGATGTGGTGAAACGAACTCGCTCGATACCGTCAATGGCCGTTATTTTTCTAATCAGTTGAGCAAAAGTCAAACAGCGGGTAAGTGTTTTTCCGTAGGAATTGACATTTTGCCCCAAAAGTGTAACTTCCCGGATGCCGTGGCCCGCCAATTTTTTTATTTCCTCAACAATATCCTCCGGCGGCCGACTCATTTCCGGCCCGCGCAGGTAAGGAACCACGCAATAAGCACAAAAATTATTGCATCCCTGCATGATTGTAACAAATGCACTGACTGCGCTGTTGGCTGGGGGAGCATAAATACCTATGGAGTTTAACGATTTATACAAATCAATATTAGTAATTTTCTCTCTTCTTTTTTTAAGGGAAGCGATCATTTCGGGCAGACGATGGATATTATGCGTTCCGAAAACGAAATCGAGGTGGTCTATCTTTTTATGAAATTTAGATCCCAAATGCTGCGCCAGGCACCCACCCACGCCGATAAGCAGATCCGGATTTTTTTCTTTTAATATCTTTAGCCTGCCCAATTCACTGTATGCTTTCTGCGCCGCTTTTTCCCGGATGGAACAGGTATTGAGCAGAATTAAATCCGCCAGCCTTAGATTATCGGTCTGCCGATAGCCGCTTTCTTCAAGCAGAGCAGCAATTTGCTCCGAATCATGAACATTCATCTGACAGCCGAAAGTTTCAATATATAAATATTTATTTTTCATATCCTAAATACAAGACCGCTTTCAACAGCGGCTATCCGCTGTAAAAGAAATTTTTCCGCCCGTAACGGCAGCTTTTTGTACACTTACGGATTTGCCCGCACCGCTTTTTCTCCGTCGTCCGTTCATCTGCTGAATGCAATCCGGCACAAGCTTTCATTACTTGCGGATAGCCTTAATATTTCAACGGAAGTTAGTCAACAGGTTTTTGAGTCAGGCCGGTTATTTATTTATCAAAGGATTCAACAGTATGCATCAATCCGGAGATTTCATTGATTCCGCACGCTAAAAAAACAAACCGGCCTAAAAGGATAAACATGATGCCGCTTATTTTCTACGGCTGTCATTCCACTGCATTTCCGCAAATGTATTGCTTAATTTACCAAATTCGCACACGGATAGGTTTTCGGCCCTTTTTTGGCCGTCAATACCGGCCTTCAGCAGAATTTCCTTTATTGAGCGCTCTTCAAGATTGGCAAATAGTGCAGAGTGTTTCAGGTTATTGATTAACATTTTTCTTCTCTGGGCAAAGGAAGCCTTTACAAGGCGAGTAAAAAGACCTTCATCGGTCAATTCAATCTGCGGCTTATTCCGAAAAGTGCCGCGCATAACCGCGGACTCCACTTTAGGCTGGGGATAAAAACAACCGGCCGGAACGTCAAAAAGTTTTTCTACGGAAGCAAACATTTGTACAAGAACGGAAGGAATACCGTATGTTTTATTGCCGGGATCAGCAATAAGACGGTCGATCACTTCCTTCTGCAGCATTAAAATAAATTCATTAATTACCGGCCGGAACGTTAATAAACAAAAAATCAGCGGACTGGATATACCGTATGGAATATTACCTATTACTTTAATTTTACTATTATATGAACTTGATAATATATTGAAATCATATTTCAATATATCTCCGGAATAAATTTCTGCATTGTCATAGCCGGCCAATTTTTCTTGCAGCACTTCCACCAGTTTCTCATCCAGTTCTACAGCAATCAATTTTCGGCATGCCGGCGCCAGTATCGCGGTCAAAACACCGATTCCGGCGCCGATTTCCACAACAATATCGGTTTCCGTGATTCCGGCAGCCGCAGCTATTTTTCTGATGATGTTTTGATCCAGAAGAAACGACTGGCTTAATTTTTTCCGCGGCCTGATGCCGTAACGCATTATGATTTCTTTAGGTGAAGTCATGGCTGTTTTCACAGGGTGGTGAAAATTCAGGCCAGCGGCCAGCGGGAAACAGCGTTCAGATCCATGTTATCGCCGCGGCCGTTCTTCAGCATAATCTCGCCGATGGCGGCAATCATGGCGGCATTATCCGTACATAAAACAATCGGCGGAACAAACAATTCCATATCGCCGGCGGCCGCGGCGGCAAATTTTTCCCGCAATCTGCCGTTGGCGGCTACGCCGCCGCAGATAACGATCCGGTCAACACCATTATCCCGGGCCGCTTGCATTGTTTTTTCAATCAGTACATCAACTATCGCCTCCTGATAGCTGGCGGCAACATCTGGTAATTCCGCCTCCGTAAAATTACGTCCGCGCTTTTTCATCATTGTGAAGAGTGATGTTTTCAATCCGCTGAAACTGAAATCGGGCAAGTCTTTCATGGCCCGGGGGAACGCCAGGGCCTGCGGATTCCCCCGCCGGGCCATCTTATCGATAACAACTCCGCCGGGATAACCCAGATTAAGAAGCTTGGCAGCTTTGTCGAAAGCTTCACCGGCGGCATCATCCCGGGTCTGCCCCAGCAGATAAAATTCATGATAATCTTTTACAAGATAAACATTGGTGTGGCCGCCGGAAACAACCAAGGCCGCAAAAGGAAATTCCGGCGGCTTATCAGCCAGAAACGCCGCCGCAATGTGCCCCTCCAAATGATTCACTCCGACCAGCGGGATATTAAGCGCATAAGCAAGTGCCTTCGCCGCTGATAAACCGATCAGCAGTGAACCGATCAAGCCGGGACCGCGGGTTACGGCAATACCTTCAATCTCCTTTATTGTCACCTGCGCGTCGTCGAGCGCTTCTCTGATGACGGCATTGATCGCCTCAATATGCTTACG
>CAYYBK010000145.1:0-5541 GCA_964470015.1 uncultured Syntrophales bacterium | reverse complement strand
AATGATCGGGACGGGCCTGTTTGCCGGCCCGGCCTGCGGTGCCGCCGCTCTTTATCTTGCCCCCGCCGCTGCCGGCATCGGTGCGTGGTCCGTGGGCGGCCTGCTTTGCATCGGATTTTCCGCGCTGCTCGTTACGCGTTACCGCCGTCAGCAGAACAGGCAGCGCACAGTATCAGGCCGGAATTGAGCATCTGATAAAATCCAAGTCCAACGAGAACATATGTTCACCCGGCCGGCGGTTTTAACGCTTGCTTCCTGTCCATTTCTGTGTCGTTTCTTTATCGCAGTACCCCCAGGCGCCGGAAAATTTGTTTCCGTCGAACCGGAATTGTATTTTCCCCCAGTAATATCGGCTGTTCTTGGCGGAGGAACAGCGTTCCGCCGAGGCATCTTCAATCCAGTAGCCGTTGAAAATGTTGCCGTTCATCGTGCCGGTAATCTCGCCGTGATCGGTGGCATAGGACCCGGTTACCTGATTTCCCGACTGCTGAAATCTCATCTCCCCTTCTGTCGTTGACCAGATGCCGGTAATGTTGATGCCCGACACTTTACGTTTGCCGGTCCAGTTCTGCGCCAGCTCTTTCTCGCAGTAGCCCCACTTCCCGGAAAAAACGTCTTCCCGGAATTCCAGTCTCAGCCGGCCCCAGTAATATCGGCCGTTTCTAGCGGAGGAACAGCGTTCCGCCGAGGCATCTTCAATCCAGTAGCCTTCCAGCAGATCGCCATACATGGTTCCCGTTATTTCGCCGTGGTCACTGGAATAGCTGCCCGTTATCTGATTGCCTTGCTGGGCAAACGACATTTCTCCCTCCGAAGTAGTCCATGTGCCGTTTATCTCGGCGGCGCTCAGACCGAAAGGGGAAGAGAAAAAGAAAGCAACCGTCAGAATGCAAAGAATATAACGTCTCATAGATTAAGCCTCCGTATATAGATGTGATTTGCTGGTGCGGTAAGTATATGAGCAAGCCTTTTTTGTGTCAATGCAATACTGAAACAGAGCGGGAGGAATTAAATCGGGCCTTCTCCAAATATCGCAGCCGTTGATTTTCCTGCTGAAAAATCAACGGAATTATTGACCGGCAAACGCGGAGGCAGCAGAAATTCACGGGCTGTATCCAGACAATTAATAGCAGCGTATGAATATCCGGGCAGGTTCATCCTTTGCTCAGGGCGCATCTTCTTTAAGGGAGCGCAGAATATGGGAGGAGATTTCTTCAATCGATTGGCTTGTGGTGTCCAGCACCGGTATCCCCAGGCGCTTGAAGATCAAGTTGGCGCGGCGTACATCGTCCTGGCATTTCACCAGGGAGGCGTATTGACTGCCGGCGCGGCGTTCCTCCCGCAGCAGATGCAGGCGTTCGGGATCGATGGTCAGGCCGAAGAGCTTGCGTTTGAAATCCAGCACCCTCTCCGGTATATCGCCCCGCTCAAAATCATCTTCCGTCAGGGGGTAATTGGCCGCGTTCAGGCCAAAGTGCATGGCGAGGTAGAGACAAGTCGGTGTTTTACCCACCCGCGAGACCCCGATCAGGACAAGGTCGGCCCGCCGGAAGTTTTCCGGGTGCACTCCGTCGTCATTGTTCATGGCAAAATTGATGGCCGCAATGCGCTTGGTGTAGGAACTCGGTTCGGTAATGGCGTGACTCAAGCCGGCCTTGCGGAAAGGCTGCACACCCAGCTCCGCCGCCAGTGGATCAATGAAGCAATCCAGCAATTCCATGTAGAAACAGTTTCCGGATTTAAGAATATCGCGTATTTCGGAGTTCATGATGGTTGCGAAGCAGAGCGGACGCGCCCCGTCCCGTTCCGCGGCCTCGCGCATGCGCTCGGTCAGGGCAACGGCACGCTGGGTGGTATTGATCAGCGGCATGTAAACCTGCTCAAATTTTACGGTCTCAAACTGGGAGATCAAACTGTGCCCCAGCGCCTCCGCTGTAATACCTGTGCTCTCGGATACGAAGTAAACCGTGCGCTTCATAAAGTCGCCTGCCTCAATGTATGTTAAATCGGAATCAATGTTCATAAGAAATTACGACAAGGCCTGTACCGGCATCGCTGCACCATATTATGCCTCAATAATCGCCTTGTTCTCCACCGCCGGTGGGCCTCATTAAATTCCAATCCCCGCCGGTTGTCAACTATATTCTCCAAAACATTTACGGATAACTTGTCGACGGCAGATAAAATAAGTTAAAATGAAACCGTTGTTTCGTGATTCAATATCCCGCATGACAAACAGCACCGGCCCGGGAGAAACCCGTTTATGAAATTGCTCATCCGCGGCGGAAGCATTGCCGCCGGCCACGGAGTAATCAGAAGCTACGTGGATATTCTCAAAGAGGATCTCCGGCAACAGGGGATCACCGTGCTTAGCCGCGCCCGCCACCGGGAAACATCTTTTGACGGTATCGGCACGTTCGAAGCGGATGTTGCCGGCCTCCGGCCCGACATCTTGCTTCTCCACTTCGGCGTCGCTGACGCTTTCGGTTGTGTTTACCGCTCCGAATTCCAGGAAAATATCGTGCGGATAATCCGGCGGGCACGGCTAAGCTTCCGCCACGTCATTTGCCTGGCTACTGCACACACCTTCGACAACCCTTATGAGATGGATGCCGTGAACATCTTTTACGATTCACTCCGGATTACAGCGTCCGACCTCAACTGCGCTTTTATTCCGGTGCACAGCTACTGGGCGGAATATCTGGCCCAGCACAACCTGTGCAGCAGGAATCTGGTTCTGGCGGATCCCCGTTACCCCAATCCACGGGGACACGAAGTTATTGCCGCGGCGCTGGGCAGATGGCTGGAGAAAATATGCCTAGCGCCGCCCGGATAATAACGCACGGAAATGACTCATTTTCTTTCTACATTGGCCTGTGTCCGCGATATGCAAATCAGCCGGCAGCCGCCGATGCAAAAAAAATCGTTTTAGCCGCAAATAATGGAAATATTGCTGGATTAGCAGCGGGGCTGTGATAAAATTCTCTAAAAATTTTGTTTTTAAACGGTTCGTATATGTGTGCTTTAGCAAAGAGGTCACTTTGGATCATCGTGAGGCAAAATATGAAAAAATTAATGCTTTTTTTCCTGGCCGTTGCCGCGTTCATCATTACCGGCTGCGCGACCGGTGCAGTATCAACCAAAATGGTCCCGCCCGAATACGCTATTCAGAAAAGGCATCCGCATCTGATCGCGGTGCAAACGAGCGGCGGCAAGGAAACCAACCCGATGCTGATGCCGCAGGTATCCGATGAATCATTTAAAGAGGCATTAATAGAATCAATAAATAAATCCGGCACTTTCAGAGGAATTGTCCCGGCCGATCGTGCGGATTATATGCTCGAGGTGGACATCATCGACCTGGCCCAGCCGTGGGGCGGACTCGATATGACGGTGACCATGCATACACGATGGAAGCTTACGGATGTGAAAGACAAGCGGGTCGTCTTCCAGGAAAATGTTTCCAAGTCTTATACGGCTGTTTTTACCGATGCCTTCGCCGGAACCGAAAGAATGCAACTAGCCAACGAAGGCGCCGCTCGCGAAAATATCAGAGAGGGCCTGAAAAAACTGTCGCAATTGAACATCACGACGGAGGCAAAGGATACCCCCGCCGCTCCGGCCGCACTGGCCTCCGTCGCCGCATTCCCCGCCAAGAAGAAGGCCATAAGATCGGCAGAAGAAACGGCGGAGGAGGAGAATAAAGAAGAGGACGAAGAACAGATATTGCCGGAGGAGGAGGATAGAACGGCAGCCAGCGGGGAGAGCAAAGCGGAGCCCATACCGCAGAATATTGAACCGAGCGGCTACACGCTGGAGTACAACCCGATGATTGTTAATCTGAAGAAAGGAGATTTCGCCGCCGCCTTTGCGGAAGCCGATTCCCTGCACCGGAGATACCAGCATCCGGACGGCGCCAAGCAGAACAAATATCTGTCTCTGCTGGAACGGGGCAGGGTGGCGCTGACGGCGGGCATGTTCGAACAGGCCATTGCCGATCTTCAGGAGGCGGAGAAAAGATTCCTGACAATCGAAGGGACAATCTCTTTAGCGGAAGGATTTGGCTCGATCCTGACCGATGACACGGCGATGGAATACGAAGCCGAAATGCATGAGAAACTGATGATCAGCCCCTATCTGGTTATGGCCTATCTGAACAAAGGCGATTTCAGCGGCGCAGTCGTGGAGCGGAACCGCACCATTACAAAAATCAACCAGTACATCGAAGAGAAGCCGGTGGAACGAGCATATCTGGAAAATCCGTTCGCGCGTTATCTCACGGCGCTGATGTATGAAATGGAAGATAAAAAAGATGATGCCAAAATCGAATACAAAAAGCTGAAAAGGGAGCAGGATATCGCCCGGCTGGACGGCCAAACCGGGAAGACAACTGACCTCGTAATTCTGGTGGATGTCGGACTGGCGCCGCAGAAATTCCAGCGAAAGTGGGGACCGGCACCGATCCCGGGTGTCGGAGTTGTCGGTTTTGCCTATGCCGAATATGCGCCGACACCTACGGCCGTCACCACCGCCGATATCCATATGAACGAAAAGTTGATCGGCAGCGCGGAACTGCTTTATGATCTGGAGAATACCGTCCTCACCCAGTACGAGAAGGCGGCCACGCAATTCGCAGCCAAGATGGCGGCAAAAGAAGTCCTGAAAAACATCCCCTTCGCATCACTATTTTCCGATATTGCCATCGACGCCGCAGGGGCGGCATGGATAGCGGCCGAACAGGCGGATTTGCGGGGCTGGCTGTCGCTTCCCAAACAAATCAGGCATCTCCGGATCAACGCCCTGGAGCCGGGTGAATATGCGATCAAGATAGATTACGGCTGTGGTACGGAAACGAAGAATGTAAGGGTGGAAAAGGACAGGATAAACATTGCCTATTTTGCATATCCGAAATGACCGGATCTCTCCAGGGGCCGCACATGCGCCCGGGAAACTTCAGTCGTAACAAGCTGTCCCGGCGGCGGGCCGTCGCGCAGACGCAGGTGAAATACAGTGTGCTAAGTTTCTGAAAGCGTTGTTTCGCTGAAAATTTTATTTACCACGGCAATGTAATGATCCCGGTGATGCGTCTTCCAGATTTTCTTGCGGATCTTCTCCGCATTTTCCAGAAAGCTGCCCATGTACGTCCAGATCTCTTTCATTTTGTTGGTAATGTGGGCGGGGCCGGACAAAACTTTTGAATATTCTTCCAGCAAATCGTCATGGAAAGCCCGCAGGATTCTGACCTTTTCCGCGTAAGGTTTCTGCATACGGGACTTGATTTCTTCCGCAAGGAACGGGTTGCCGATAAGGCCCCGACCGATCATCCACCGATCAACCACTTCGAACTGGTTAGCCAGTGCCGCAAATTTCTCCGCCGAATCGATATCCCCGTTGTACACCACCCGGTGGCGGGAAAGCTGCAGGCACTGCGTGAACATAGCCAGATCGACCGTACCCTTGTACATCTGCAGGCCGGTGCGCGGATGAATGATCAGCTCCTCCAGCGGATAGTTGTTAAAAACCGGCAACAGCTGTAAAACA
>CAYYBK010000144.1:0-5569 GCA_964470015.1 uncultured Syntrophales bacterium | reverse complement strand
ATATCTTATGCGGTCTGGTGGATTCGCGCTTATATTCAAAATTATCTGATAAAATCCTGGAGCATTGTTAAAATAGGTACTACACAGGCACAGAGAAAATTGTTTTTCAAATTAAGTCAGGCCAAGAAACAGCTGGAAACACTTTCCAAAAAAAATCCGGAATTTGCCGAAATAGCGGATTCTCTGGGCGTTAAAGGTTCGGAAGTCGCGGAAATGGACCTGCGCATGGGTTCACGCGATGTTTCATTGCACGAAGTCATCGGAGACGACGGTGATTCCTCGCATATTGATTTTCTTGCCTATGAAGGGGACGATCAGGAAGTACTGCTGATAAAAAATGAAGAAAGAAATTTAGTTCAGCGCAACATTGCCGGTGCACTGGCTAATCTCAATGAACGGGAAAGTTACATCATTAAACATCGTGTTATGGCTGACAATCCTGAAACCCTCCAGGAAATCGGCGACAGATATAATATCACTCGCGAACGCGCCCGCCAGATTGAAAAGCAGGCGCTGAAAAAAGTGCAGTTGGCCCTGCCCTATTTAACCCAGGACAAGAAGTAACGCCTGAGACAAATATCCGGACATTTATCATTTTCAGGCGGACTATTTATTACTTTCCGTTACTTCGCGACCCCGGAACAGTTCTCTGCAAAAACTGCGGTAATGGCCGCAGCGGTGTGCCGCGGCAGTATCAATATGGATAAGGAAATCACGGTATGCTTTCGGCGTGGGCCAGATTTTCGAAACTGGTGTATTTCTCCAGAAAAGTAAGCTTGACTACACCGGTGGGACCGTTACGCTGCTTGCCGATAATAATTTCCGCAATCCCCTTTTCCGGATTGTCATCAGATTTGTTGTAGACCTCATCCCGGTAAATAAAAGCAATGACATCGGCATCCTGTTCGATGGCGCCGGATTCTCGCAGATCGGCCATTTGCGGGCGGCGATTGGTCCGGTCTTCCACTTTGCGGTTTAACTGGGAAAGCGCAATAACCGGCACCTTCAATTCTTTGGCCAGCGCTTTCAATGAACGGCTGATTTCAGATATTTCCTGCTCCCGCGAATCGCGGTAGCCGCCCGCGCGCATCAGCTGAATGTAATCGACAACAATCAGGCCAAGCCCTTTCTCGGCCTTCAGACGGCGGGACTTAGCTTTCATTTCCAGTACGGTAATCGCGGAGGTATCATCAATAAAAATCGGCGCGTCGGAAAGACGACCGGCGGCAGTCGTCAGCTTCGGCCAGTCGGTTTCACCTAAAAGCCCTTTGCGCAAGCGCTGCGAATCAACTTTTGCTTCGGAGGCAAGCATACGAAATGCCAGCTGCTCCTTGGACATTTCCAGAGAAAAAACAGCAACCGGAGTCTGACCTTCCAGCGAGGCATATTGCGCAATATTAAGGGCGAATGCCGTCTTTCCCATGCTTGGACGGCCGGCAATAATTATTAAATCCGATTTCTGCAACCCGGAGGTCAAATCGTCAATCTTTTCAAAGCCGGTAGGTACGCCGGTAATCAATGCCTTGTGGGCATAAAGATCCTCGATGGAACGAAAACTGTCCTTAACGATTTCCCGCATCGGATAGAAAGAAGGGCGGACTTTATTCTCGGAGATTTCGAAGATGCTGTGTTCAGCCCGATCAAGAACCTGATCAACATCGGATCCGGTTTCATAACAGCTGGTAATGATTTCTGTAGCGGAGCCGATCAATCCGCGCAAAATTGCTTTTTCTTTCACAATCTTGGCATAATTGGCAACATTGGCGGCAGAAGGAACGTTATCGACCAGTGAAGCAAGGTAAGAAGTGCCGCCAACAGAATCCAGCAGTTTACGGTCACGGAGTGCATTGCTTAAAGTGATAAGATCAACCGGTTCATTTTTCTCGGAAGATTCTATCATCACGCTGAAAATCTTCCGGTGGGCTTCGCTGTAAAAATCGCTTTTAGACAAGATTTCCAGCACACTGTTGATCGCACTGTTGTCCAGCAAAATGCTGCCGAGGATAGACTGCTCAGCCTCCAGATTTTGCGGGGGAATTTTATATAAAGACGGATCAATATCTTTCATTTTCATTCGCCGACGACATTTAATTTAAGCTCTGCATCTATCCCGGGGTAGAGTTTGATCTTTATTTTGAATTCGCCCAGTGACTTTATTTGCTCATCGTGCACGATCATTTTCTTGTCAATGTTAAAACCTTTTTCTTGAAGCGCCGATTCAATATCTTTGGACGTTACCGACCCGAAAATCTTATCCTGATCCCCTATTTTACGGGCAATGGTTATGGTAATCGCGGAGATACTGGCAGCCAAGTCCCGCGCCGCTTTTTGTTCTTTTTCCGCTTTGAGCAGAATATTCTTTTTTTCATGCTCAAATGTTTTGATGTTTTTTTCATTGGCTTCGATGGCCAAACCCTTGGGAATCAATAAATTACGGGCATAACCGTCGTTTACCTTCACCAGTTCCCCAACCTTACCCAGAGAAGGAACGTTTTGTTTTAATATAACTTTCATGCAAATCCTCCTTATGCAAAAACGACATTGAATAATTTTAGGCAGACGTTTGTTTTTTCTGAAAAAATCTTCGGAAATCAACCCAAATATCAAACAACCCCACGGCGGCTATAAGTATCATAATAAATTGCTGCGCAGCAATTAAAAAATAAAAAAGATACCGTAAAAAAACAGGCACGTTTTTATTCTGAAAAAGAAAACTGATAATGGCGAATCCCTGCAGCATATAAATAAAAAATACAATAATTAGAATATTTATACAGATAAGTCTTATTGTGCTATCAGATAACAGCAGCATCCCGCCGGCAATGATGAATATCCAGATCAGGAAATCCGGCGCTTTCCATTGGGCCAGTTTTTCCAGTCCGACCAGATAAATTTTGGCGCTCCGCAGAAGATTTCTGCCCAGCAGAACATTGATCCAGACAATCATCGCTGATCCGACAAGGGCGATTGACGGAAAAATCCCGGTAAAAAAGTTAACAAGGGTGGTCTTGTTATCTCTGATAATATTTATTTCCTCTTTATCAAAAGGCAGCTGATCGTATAGATTTATATTTTGTTCAATTGTCTGGGCAACATATTCTTTGAGCAAATGCCACGGATTTGCCGAAAAGACAAAACCTGAATAAATGAAGTAAAAGCAAAGCGCCGCGACAACAATCAACGAAGGATAGACAACTGTTTTTTCAATGGAATTATACTTCGGGGCAACCGCAGCGATCGTTAACCCCGCCACGCCCATGATCAAAATCACCAGATAAGGGATATTTAATTGCAACAAATAAGATATAAGAAAAATTAAAAGAACCGGGACGAAAAAAGCAATTGCTGTTTTAGTCTTTCCGGCCGCTGCACCGTAAAAAAAAGTAAGCAGAGGAATAAAAACAATAAAAGCAAAGCCCACGACGGGCAAAAAAGCGGCCGCCAAAACAAAGAAGGAAATAATCAGTAGAATCCTAAGGAAAGGATTATGAAGAAACTGGATATCTGAAGTTTTCAACGCCGCTAACCCGCCTGATGCCGAATTGCTTTTATTAAGGTTGGAAGTCCCGAGGTGCTTTTTACATTCTTCCGGCAATTTATACTAGCAAATTTTCCGCTAATATCTTGAACCCGTTAATAACTATGTAAATAGCAATCATAAATAATGTTTGCATCATCTCCGCAGTTCCGCCCGGACGGCAGACAGTAGTGCACTGCAAATTGGTGTAAATGCCTGTCAGAGGAAAAATAATTGCCGGCATTTCTCTTCATGAGAAATAGCCGGCAATAAATTTATAAAATTTTTATCTTCCTTCAGCGGCAACGAAAGGCATAATGGCGATGGTACGGGCGCGCTTTATTGCTGCAGTCAGTTCCCTTTGATGATTGGCGCAATTCCCGGTGATGCGCCGCGGCATGATCTTGCCTCTTTCGGTGACGAAACTATTCAGAATGGCAAGATTTTTGTAGTCAATTTTTATATTGGAATCCGTGCAGAAACGGCAAAATTTTTTCCGATGGAAAAACTTTTTCTGGGGCTGGCGAACGGTTTTTTCTCCATTAGTTGCTGTCATATGTTATTCCCCCTTTGCGGCTTGTTCTTCTTTGTTATAAATTTTTTTGGTGGCCGGTCGCTGTTTGGCTTCAACGGAAGATCTGTCTCCCTGTACAACCGGTTTCTCTGCGGTGGATGCCGCAGATTCGCTTTCGATCCGGATTTGAGTTTTTTTGATTTCTGCCGCGGCAAATTCCTGATCAATTCCTTCCCTGGTCACAGCGCCTTCTTTTTTGACGGTCATGAATTTCAGAACGCGATCGTCGATCCGGAAACTTCTTTCGACCTCCGCAACAATGGGACCGTTACCGGCAAAATCGATCAAAAAATAGAATCCATCTTTTTGTTTGTTGATTTCGTAAGCCAGACGTCTTTTCCCCCATTTATCGAGCTTTGCGATAACGCCTTTGCGGTCGGTAATGATCGCCTGGGTACGTTCAATAATAGCGGTGATTTCTTCGTCGGCCACATCAGATTTGATAATAGCTACAGCTTCGTATCTATTCATGATTTTCTCCTTTCGGCTCTTAAGCTCGCAGGCAAGGCTGCGGGCAAGGAGTCTATAAATAATTTTACTGGTGTGCCTTCTATATCAGACGCAAACAGAAATCAAGTTTTATTATTCGTGTTCAGATTAAGAGGAAAGACCACCAACCTCGTCTCTAAAGGTCATCATAATAATTATGTCGTCCTTCAGGATCTATTTCGCTACCGTTGCAGCGGCAGAGAAGGATTTTACAGCCATTTGGTATTCCGGTGAAATCGGCGGCAGCATCAAAAATCATGATTTTAAAGTTGTTTTACACAATACTTTTTCGGCAAGAGAGGCAAGGGGGAAGAATCGTTAACAGAAAAGCGCAACGGCGCTACCTGTTTTCTGCCGCGGCGATCAGCCGTCGGATTGGTGGATTTCTGTTTCGACTTTATGCACCCAATCGATGATTGATGCTTTAGCTAAATCAGGCAGTTCCTCAAAACTCAAACCTACATTGTAAAGATCGTTAATTTTGTGCGCATGGCGGACGACCGCTCTGACATCGCTCAAATTTTTCAGGAACTTATCATCAATGTGCAACTTCAGCTGGGAACCCGTTCCCAGCGGAATGGGAATTTCCATTATGCATCCGCCCGGACTGATATTTTTTATTGTGGCGGTATTGATTTCATCCGCCAGTCCTACAAGATTGTAGGTTGCCTGGATATAAACATCGCGGCGCATTGTTTCCCTGCTGACGCCGGAAACAGCGACAGCTTCAAAAATATCGATTGGTTTCTCTTTACCTTTGATTTTGACGGATTCCATTTTATGAAAAGTGGCCGCTTTGCCGACGGCGTCCGCCGTGACCTTGCTGACGACAACCTGGCCGGCAGCGGCAGCACTGCACAGTCGTGCGGTTACATTGATATTATCGCCGATCACGGTATAGTTCATTTGTTCCTGAGATCCCATGTTGCCCATTACCACTTCGCCGCTGTTGAGTCCGATGCCGACACTCATCTGTTTCTTGCCGAGTT
>CAYYBK010000143.1:0-5602 GCA_964470015.1 uncultured Syntrophales bacterium | reverse complement strand
ACGATGCCGTCTTCTGACCCATTAAACGGAGAAGTTTTACCTTCTTCGTCAGGTCTTCAATACTCTGATGAATATGACAAAAACGGTTTATCTTCTTTCCTGTAATATGGGATGTCGCCGTTGCCAAATCTTCATATTGCGGATCCTGTGCTATCTCGTATGTCATCCCCACGCTGTTGATCGACGGCCAAATGATAGGATGATCAACATTCTTCACCTTCTCGCCCATTACGTACACCGGCAAATCCAACGCCCGGATACTCTCAAAATATGCTTCCTTTGTCTTTAACGCCATTTATTGTCTCTCCCTTCCAAAATCATTTTCTCTCTTGTTACGACACTTAAATTATTACTTTTTAATATCCGGTTATCAATAATATGATCTGTTTTTGCATAAAATAAGCATTTACATCATGCTGGGCAGCCAGGTGGAAAGAGGCGGAACTGCAAGAACAACTCCCAACATGATGACTTCAACGATCAAAAACCATAACGCACCTTTGGCAATTTCTTCAAAAGGAACATCGGGAACAATTCCCCGCATAACGTAAAGATTGACGGCAAAAGGCGGAGTAATAACGGCGGTTGCCAGATTCATCATCATCGCCACGCCAAAAACCAGCGGATCAAATCCCAATGCCTTGACTACCGTAATAAATACCGGGGTTAACATCGCAATCAGAGCGCATCCTTCCAGGACAAACCCGCCGGCAAAAATTACCAGTTGAATTACGACCATAATGGTCCAGCGCGATACCGGCAGGGACACGGCGAACGTGGCGAGATTCTGCGGGATCATAGTAACCGTAAACAGTTTGCTTAAAAGCGCACCGCCGATGATCAGCAGCATAACCATGCAGCTGAAATTCAGCGTTATGCCCAGAGATTCAATTATCTGCCTGACGTTGAGGCGCTTCGTGCCCAGCGCAAAGGCGATACTGCCGAACGCACCAACACCGGCAGCTTCTGTCGGCGTACAAACACCGGCATAAATAGTGCCTAAAACCAGCAGAACTAAAAGTACCGGGATGATCAGGCCCTTAGTCGACTCAATTTTTTCCTTCATGGATATGGGCGGGGACGGCGGAGCCAGCTTAGGATTTATTTTGACCATGACAATAACTTCTATTATCATTAAAGCCGCCAGAATAACTCCGGGAATAATAGCCGCAATAAACAATTTGCCGATTGATTCCTCGGCAGCCACTCCATAGACAATCATGTAAATACTTGGTGGAATAACAGGTCCCAATGCACCAGCTGCGGCAACCACACCTGTCGCCAACCGCCTGCTGTATTTATATTTCAGCATGGTCGGAACGGCTATCGTTCCGATCGTCGCAGTTGTCGCGGTCGCTGATCCGCACATGGCGCCGAAAATGGCGCAGCTGGCAACACTGCCTACGGCCAGGCATCCGGGAAGCTTGCGGCCCCATTTATAAACCGCTTCGTACAAGTCGGTACCTATCTTGCTGACCAGCAGGACTTGCCCCATAAGCACGAAAAGAAAAACCGTCGCCAGCGACTGACTGGCGGACGCCGAATAAATAGTCTGCCGGAAAAAATTGACGGCGATGGGAAAACCCATATGCACCGTAATACCTGTTATTCCCAGCAGCAGCATTGTAAATGCCACCGGCAACCCAATCGACAACATTGCCAGCAATAAGATGACTATTAATATTGCTAGTGTATACCACTCCATAACATGCTCCTTTGTGTAAGTGTATTTAGCATCATTTCATCTGTAATCCCATTGAGTGCTGCAAACAGGAACCTTCCCCTGATATGCCACCCCGTTTAAAGATGACCACAAACCGATCGTCCCGCAATGCGTTCATCTTGTTATTAGCGAAAAACATCGGCTGACTTGCATGCACCAGCATGCGCAATAATTCTTTGCTGTAGCAAATAAAAATAAAATATTATGCGTTTTTTGTCTTCGCCGGGCGAAGATCATCGTATATCTTAACAAGCACCATAAGACAGAAAGCCGCACCGCCGATTACGATTGAAGCATCAACAGGCCATTCCGGTATTTTTACGGCACCGGTAGACACCCGGTGCACTCTGTAGGAATCTGCCATCAGCACATATCCCTGCCAGGTCATCAGAACTCCGATAAACAGCATAATCAGGTGGTTTAAAACATTGACAAACGGTTTTATCCAGGAGGGAAAATAATCGTACACCATGGTGATATTAACATGACCATTATTCATCTCCGTATAACCGATACCGAAAAACACGCATAAAACCATTATGTATTCAACAGCATCAAAGCTCCACAAAAACGGCTTGTTGAAAAAATACCTCAATATGACGTCAACGGTCATGATGAGCATTATCGCAACGACTGAAGCCATACCAAGATAGCCGATGAACTTTACTAATGCACGAATACCTTTGCCTAATGATTCCATTTTAGATATCTCCCTCCCGGATAACCGTTCTGATAATAAATTATTGTTTGCCCCTGTACTTATCAACGATAGCGAGGAGCTTATCGCCTAACCCGTTGAATTCTTTGCCGTACTTCTTCTGCCACTCGTCCCGCACGCCTTTCGTTGCTTTGCGCATACGTTCAGTTTCCGCTTTCGGCAGGTTAATAAGTTCAACACCGGCCTTCTTCAGTTCCTGCGGGCAAGTCACGTTTATGTATTTATCTTCTTCAAAGGCATAATGCTGCTGAAGCTCATTGGCCGCCTGCGTCATGGCATCCTTTATATGCTTCGGCAGTTCATTCCATGTTTTCAGATTGACGACGATGTGAATATCCGGCCCGCCGTAATTGACGCGGCAGGCATATTTGATGACTTCTTGAAGTTTATGGGTAACCTGGGAAGCTTCACACAGGGAAGCGGCATCAATTACTCCCGTTTGCAGGGACATGTAGGTATCAACAACGGGAATAGCAATCGGAATGGCACCCATTGCAACCAGGGTATTGTTCAAATATCCGCCGGGGGTTCTTACTTTGCAGCCCTTCATATCTTCCAGTTTGCGGATGGGGCCCCACTTTTTCGTCGTCCAGGCGCCGTAGTTGCCGACCAGCACCGGTGCCAGACAGTGGACGCCTTTGGAATGATAATAATCCTGCAAACCACTGTCCATCATTTCGTTCATCATGGCCAGATATGTTTTCCAGTTATCAAAAACGAACGGCAGTTCCACGACTGTGGCCAGAGGAATAGTATCGCTTTCATACGGTGAAGCACTGGGCGCAACCGGGATCATGCCGTCGCGGACTGATTCATAATGATCAAAACCCTTGATCAGCGTCTGGGATGCATGCAGATTAAACTTTACCTCTCCCTTTGTCAGTTCCTCCACGCGTTTCGGGTACCAGAAATAGTAAACTTCGTTGAGCCAGGAACCGGCTGCTTCCCAACTCGGATAGTTCCATACATACTTAGGTTTTTTTACCGGATCAGCCGCCTGAGCATTCGGAAGAACAACCAAACCTAAAAATAGTACAATTGTGAAAAACCCTAATACAACACGTTTCATAATTATCTCCTCTCCTTTTACCGATCATTAATTCTTGCGGTTTTAAAGACTTAAAACCGCACCATCAAAACTACCAATCAATAAAAATTCTCCCCTTTGCACCCTCCTTTCTTTGCTTGTTTATATTCCGTTGTCCAATGCCATCGGCAGCCCGGATTGCTCCGCATAAGGTTTTATACCGGGTGTCTCGTATGGCCATGCCGCAATGCTTCCGTCGAGAAATCTGACGTTTTCATAACCATTTTCCTTCAGTATCCGCAGCGCCTGATAAGCCCGGATACTGGTCTGGCAATAGATAATAATCTCTGCTTCCCGCGGCACTTCCTCCAGCCTAGTGCGGAGTTTGGGCAGCGGAATCAGTATTGTTTGTTTTGGTGCGTCGATATAACAATTTTCCTTTTCCTGCGGAGACCGCACATCCAGCAGAACAAAGTCCTCTCCGGCGGCGATTTTTTTCTGGACTTCCGCAGGAGCACAGCCTTTGGCCATACCCGACTGCTTATTGCGAATGACATTGGCGGCGTTATGAACCGGATCCATTGCACTGTTATATGGCGGCGCATAAGCAAGATCCAGATTGGCCAGATCTTCAACCGTAGATTGAAAACTGATCGCCGTGGCCAAAACATCGATTCGTTTTGCGATATCGCCCATCCCCACACCCTGGCCACCCAGCACTTTACCCGTTTTTTTATCGACGATTAATTTAAGCAATACTTTGCGGGCACCGGGGTAATAAGCCGCATGATCCAAACCCGGTATCAAACAGGTCTCCACGGCATAGCCTTCCGCCTTCGCCTGCTCCTGGGTCAGGCCGACTCTGCCGACATTATAATCGAACAATTTGACGACGGCCGTTCCCAAAACACCGGGGAAAGTTTCGCTTCCGCCGGCGACATTGGTGCCGATGATTCTTCCATGTTTGTTGGCCGTTGAGCCCATGGGGGCCAGCATCTTTTTCTGCGTAATCCTGTTGACATTTTCCACACAATCGCCGCCGGCATATATGTTGGAATCACTGGTACGAAGAAATGAATCAACGCTGATGCCACCAAGGCTGCCGACTGCCAGACCGGCATCCGCCGCCAGTTGCACGTTGGGCCGCGTTCCGATCGCCATCACAACCAGACCGGCATCAATTTCCCCCTTGTCGGTAATTACTTTTTTCACCCAGCCGTCCTCGCCCTCGAAACAGACAACGCTGGTCCCGGTAACTATTTGCAAACCATTCTTTTTCAGATGCCGCTCGGCGTAAGCCGCAATTTCAAAGTCCATCAGCTTCGGCAGAATCCAGCCCAGCGCTTCGATGACCGTCACCTGCAAGCCCTGCGCAACAAGCCCTTCTGCTACTTCCAGCCCGATTAAACCCGCGCCGACAATCACCGCCGATTTGATTTTACGGCTATCGACCATTTCCCGCAGCTTCAGGGCGTCAAACATGGTCCACAAAGAGCAAATGCCGTTCAGCTTGCTTCCTTCACAGCCAAGACCGATCGGGGAGCTGCCGGTGGCCAGAATCAGCTTGTCATATTCGATCCAGGACTCCTGGCCATTCTGCACGCCGCAAATACGAACTTTTTGTTCCCGGCGGTTTATTTCCAGCGCTCTGGTGTTGCTGCGCAAGTCGATGTTCATATTATTCTTGAAATATGCCGGGGCTACAACATCCAGCGATTTCCGCTGCGTAATGCGGCCGCCGACATAATAAGGGAATCCGCATGTTGCCGAAGAAACATACTCCGTTTGTTCAATAATGGTGATATCAGCCTGCGGATCACAGCGGCGCGACCTGGCCGCCGCCTTGGGGCCGCATGCGGTACCACCGATCACAACTATTTTATGTTTTGCTGCCATAAACACTCCATTTCTAATCATTTAAAGAACAGTAATATTGCGACAATGTTCTTAATATGTTATAAAACTTATGCTTTCGGGACTTCGTCAATTCCCTTTTGCTTTGCTTCGAGAATCAATTGGGCCGCCCATCTGGCCGCCTTTCCCACCACGGAAGTGCAGGCCGTCGAATGGCCGCCAGCAGCGATGAAAGCGTCAAACTCCTTGTACATGTCGAACGACCGGCCCATGATCTTGG
>CAYYBK010000142.1:0-5609 GCA_964470015.1 uncultured Syntrophales bacterium | reverse complement strand
GGCAAAGTTTTTTATTGCATTTTCTTGATTTTACTATTTCTTTACGCTATTGATACGGCATTTGGGAAAAGTTGACAAATGCGCTGATAAATCGGTCGGTTTTTACACTGTGTTTTGCGCGAAGAGTGATGGGAGTAAAAATGCAAATCAACTTCTGTATGAAACAGAAACTTATTCGCAATTCGGTACGGCATTTTGCGGAGACGGAGCTGGCGCCGATTGCTTCTGAAGTTGACCGCGATGCAATTTTTCCCAGTGCTGTTATCAACAAAATGAAGCAACTCAACTATTTCGGTCTGCAAATTCCCCAAGAGTTTGGCGGGGCGAATTTTGATACGGTCAGTGCCGCTATTGTTGTTGAGGAACTTTCCCGTGTTTGCGCTGCTGTCGGGTTGTGCGTAGCCGTTCATAACGGTGTCGCTGTCTATCCTATTCTTCAGTTTGGAACAGCGCAGCAAAAGCAGCATTATCTTCCGCGGCTGGCCTGTGGCGAGCTGATCGGTGCGTTCAGTCTGACCGAAGCCAATGCCGGATCGGATGCCGGCAGCGTGGAGACGACGGCAATTAGAAAAAATGATACGTACTTTATAAATGGTACCAAAATTTTTGTAACTAACGGTGGTATTTGTGATCTGGCATTGATCTTTGCCCTTACTGATTCCAATCCCGCTAGTCCCTTAAGTAGTGTGTTCATTGTTGAAAGCGGTTTCAAGGGTTTTTTACGAGGCGAGGTGGAAAATCTCTGCGGCATGCGCGCCAATCCGGTGGCTTCATTGTTTTTGGAAGATTGCCGGGTACCGGAAACTAATTTATTGGGTAAAAACGGTGATGGCTTAAAAATCGGTTTGCAAACGCTGGAAAACGGCCGCATCGGTATTGCTGCGCAAGCGCTGGGTATTGCCCAGGGGGCGTGCGAAGCAGCGGTCAAGTACGCCAAGGAAAGACATCAGTTTCGAAAGCCCATTGCCTCTCAGCAGGCAATTCAGAATTATATCGCGGATATGGTGACGGAGATTGCGGCGGCCCGGCTGCTGCTATACCACGCCTGCGCGTTGAAGGATGAAGGTGCCTACTTTGGAACTGCGGCATCAATGGCCAAACTGTACTGTAGTCAAGTAGCGACCAAGGTAACGTCTCTTGCTCTGCAAATTCACGGTGGATACGGTTACAGCAAGGAATACGATGTGGAAAGATATTTCCGGGACGCCAGAGTTACCGAAATTTATGAAGGAACGAGTGAGATTCAAAAACTGGTAATTGCCCGTGCGGTACTGTCCCAGTTGATGTTTTAAAATAATGATTATGTTGAACTTGATTGTCTGCTTAAAACAGGTGCCGATGGTCACGGAATTGCCTTGGGATGAGGCAACCGGTACCCTGCGGCGCGAGCTGGTGGGCGGGATGATGAACCCGGCCTGTATGCATGCACTGGAAGCGGCTTTGCAAATTAAAGAGCATTACGCGGCAAAGGTTACAGCGATTACTATGGGCCCGCCGTCGGCGGAGGAAATATTGCGCGAAGCGCTTGCCCTTGGAGCTGATCGCGGTATTCTTATTTGCGATCGGATTTTTGCCGGCTCCGACACTTATGCTACATCACTGATTTTGTCCCGGGCAATAAAGAAAGAATGTCCGCATTACGATCTGATTCTTTGCGGTTCTTATACCTCCGACAGTGAAACTGCCCAAGTTGGCCCTCAGCTGGCTGAGGAACTTAAATTACCGGCTGCTGCCTATATAGAGGATATGGAGATTAAAGAACGAACATTGCGCGTCCGCCGTTTGGTTGATAATTTCCGGGAGACACTGGAAATGGAATTTCCCGCGCTTGTTACCGTATCGCTGGAGAATTACAAACCGCGCTATACAAAGATGGACGGCCTGGAAAAAGCATTTGCTGTCGGCGATATCATTACTTTGACTGCTCCGGATCTGGGCATAAATGCGGGGTTCATCGCTGCGAATGGTTCCCGCACAAAAGTGCGCAAGGTATTTTTGCGCAAAGCAGACAAGGCAAACGTCATTTTTCAGGGGAGTGCGGCAAATGTTGTAGAAGACTTCCTTGATCAATATGAAAATAAAATCAGCTGGGCGATAGGCAAGGATATTGAGGAAGAAGATTTGAGTGATGAAGAATAAACAAAAAAGCATCTGGGTTTTCGGTGATTACCGTAATTATTTCCAAAACCGGGTGACACTACAATTGCTTTCCCGGGCAGTCGATCTCTCCCGCATTACCAATGCCGAAGTCTGTGCCGTTGTTTTTGGTCATCAAATTGATGAATATATAATGGAATACACGGCCCATGGTGCGGATCGTATTTTAGCCGTCGACGATCCGGCATTGAAAAGTTATAATGCGGAGCAGTATGTGGCTATTATGGAAAACTTGGTTCAGGAGCGTGATCCCGATGTAATTTTGATCGGAGCGACTGATTTCGGACGGGAGTTTGCTCCCCGTTTGGCCAAGCGCCTGAAAACGGGCTTATCTGCCGATTGTGTAGGGCTGGATATTACGGAAGACGGATTGCTGGTGCAGATAGCACCTTCTTTCGGCGGGAATATGCTGGCGGAGATTGTAACACCCAATCACCGGCCGCAAATGGCCACCGTCCGACCGGGAACATTCAAAGAAATCCCTCATGATTACATAAGAAGTGCTTTGGTGGAAAAACTTCCGCTCATGAGCAATATGCCGGTACCGCGCATGCGATTGGTGGAATATGAACGTGCGGCGGAAAGAGAGCATACAATGGAAAATGCAGCGGTTATTGTATGTGGCGGCCGCGGCATGGGTAATAAGAAAAAATTCAGAAAATTAAGCGATTTAGCTAAATTATTGGGCGGCGATATCGGTGCCACCAGGCCCGTGGTTTACGCCGGTTGGGCCGATCATGATGCTTTGGTCGGTCAGGCCGGTAAACACATCAAACCAAAAATTCTATTTTCCTTCGGTATCAGCGGGGCTATCCAGCATACAGCCGGGCTTGGCGAAGCAGGCTTTATTATTGCCGTCAATAAAAACCCCCAAGCCGCAATGATGAAAATGGCGGATGTTGCCATTGTCGGTGATGCCGGCGAAGTTCTCCATATGCTGATCAAGGAGCTCCGCAAGCGCATCAGGGAATAGGCGCGCTTAATTTGCTTGTTTCTGTTCAACGATGCACTTTTTAAGTGCGGCCGCCTCTTGCTCTTCCGGTAAGACCGGAAATGCAATCCGAACATCTTGTGGTATCGAACGCAACTTGCCGCTTTGGAAATCCAAAAAAACCCAGTCTGTTTCCGCCGCGACAAGCAGGTTGTTGTCTTCTCTCCGGAAAATTTTGTATTTCCGCAGTGACTGTACACGGCGTACAGTGGATACCCATGTCAAGATAAGGAGATGCTCGCCGGCAAAGGCGGGGTGGAAATATTCAATCCGATGCCGGCGCACCACCCATGCGGCGCCGGCAGCTTTCATTGCTTCGGTAACTCCCCGGTTCCAGGCATGGAGGGCGGCCGCATCCAGAAGCCAGCGCAAATATTCCAGATTGTTTACGTGTCCGTTTTCATCCAGGGAGCTTGCCGGGACTATTAAATTATGACGGTAAATAGGTGACACGTTACTTAAATCCATTTATCACCTTATCATTTACGGGGAGCGAGAAAAGGAACAGCCATCATAAGCATTGCTGCGCTATTTTTTTAATAAATCCAGTCTTTCTCTAATGTTTTCCGCTTTGGCTGGTTCCTGCCGGTCGAGATAATATTGTTGCAGTCTGTTTAAATAGGCCCACAACGGTCTGCGCCAGCCCTGCCGGGCCGCGGTATCAATGGCGATGTTTAAAATTACCTCATCTACGGGTAAGCATTTTACACAGATACCGCAGGCGATAAGCCGCGATAAAGGATCGTTGATTAAGGATATTTCACGTCCGGCTGCTGCCGCATCACGAGCGGTGAGAAACGGGAATACTTTACTGTAGACGAGGGGTAGTTTTTTTGCATCCACCGCCGCAAAATTACCTTTCAGAAAATCATAATATGTTCTATTTATTTCAATGGGTTGTAATTTCTCGATCCTCAGAAATTCGCTGTCGTGGAAATCCTCCAGTGCCGCCGTATGCAAAGCGTATTTGGTGAGGTAAACAGTGGCCAAGAGATTTAAATCATTGTTGCTGGAAATTGCTTGTTTGGCTTTCCAGAAATGCGGCTCTGTCGCATCTTCCCTGTCGGTCAGGAAGCTTCTGCTGTAATTTTCCAATTGACGGGAAGCCGTATCCTTCCATTGGGGGATGGGCGGAGAGCCGCAGGCGCTGATAAAAAGGATAAGCAGGATAAGCAGGTAATTTCTCATGGCAGTTTAAACTCCGGATCCTTTTTTGAGGAAATAAGAGTGTCAATTTTTTTCACCACATCATCAATGGCATTTACGGCATCGTCAATATCAGAGCGCAACGCACGGAAATCTTTCACGCCTTCCGACGTTTCCTTGCTTATTTTGTTGATATTATTAACTGTTTGATCAAGTGTTTGTAATTTACCGGCAATATCCTTAAGAATTTTATTTATGTTGGGTAAAGTCCCTTCTTGGCCGTAAAGCTGTTCGTCCGTTTTTTCCGCCATTTTGTCAACTTTAGCAACAATATCCTTAATTCTTCTGAGCGCATCGTGAATCGATTTAAGGCTTTCATCATCGGCAACAGCCATTTCCAGGAAGGATTTTTTCGCGGAAAAAGTGGAAGTAATTTGCTGCGCATTGGCCATGATCCGGCTTAAATCACCTTGCGGACTGGATAGATTATTCGTGAGCCGCTCTATATTTCCCGCTATTTGCGTAATTTTTTCCAACAGAGGCTGTACTTTGGTGATCGCGTCATTAATGTCATTGACAGTTTCCATGACAACGATTTTATCCTCTGTTAGGGGCGGACTGTTTAAATTATTGGTCGTAACCAGAATGCGGGCGGCACCAATTAACGGGCGGTAGAGGATGAAAGTGCTGTCCGTTTTCAGCCATTTTACATGTTTTTCCGGTATTTTTATTGTGATGAGTACGATCCCTTTATCGCTGAGCTCCAGAGAGGTGACTTTGCCGATATTGAACCCCGAAAAAACGACCGGCATACCCTCTGCAAGGCCGTCACCGGATTTGGAAGACAGTGTAAATGTATAAACTCTGGTAAAAAAACCTTTCTCATAAGCCAGATAAATAAACGCGGCCAGTATTATTATTGTTGTACTGACAATAAATAAACCTACTTTAAATTCGCGGCTCATAAATCCCCGTATTTGTCTGCCATCCACTTATAGTCGTATATATGACAGGTTGCATAAAAGTCGTCAACTTTTTTTAGGGTCTGGAAAATGAAACTGCTGTTGCGCAGTTGCGGGATGATTTTAAAAGGGCGATCTATGATAATCATGGCGTTTTGTACCATGCAGGCCCGGAGCAGATACACGCAAAACCGCTCTTCAGTGGTCAGGGCGGGGTTTCTTTTATAAGCGATATGTGCCAGATCAAGGCGTTGTAAAGCATGCAAGGCAAGTTTTTGGGCCTGAGAGCGGGGCATGTTTTCATGATATTGTTTAATCAGCGCAATATTCATCCAGACATCCTGATTCGAAAT
>CAYYBK010000141.1:0-5612 GCA_964470015.1 uncultured Syntrophales bacterium | reverse complement strand
GTCGAACCTGCCCGTGAACGACGACCCCCGTAAACAGAAAAACAACCATAACTAACGCAACAAAAAACTTTTTCATATCTCCTCCTTTTGCAGTCCCTTTAACTAATGCTTTTTCATAAAAAGCCGGTGTCTGTTCTTTGCTGATCTTGCTTTTATGGCGTTACTATAAATAAACCGGCCTAGGCTGTCAATAAAAGTATTACCCGTGCACTGGCATGCTCCTTTCCGCGCAGGGGCTATATTGGGCCATAAGATGTTTATTTTTCAAGGCATTGCCGTTAAATCCATTTCTTTATTCTTGTAAAAATTATTCTTTGTGTTGCTCTAGTTTACTGACCCGCACACCAATCAAACGCACTTTTTTTGTAAGCTCAATGCGCTGCAAACAGGAAAAAGCCGCCTTACGTATCCCCTCCTCGGAGACGGTACAGACAGCTAGTGTTTTTGCCCGGGTCAGCGTTTGAAAATCACTGAAGCGTATTTTCACGGTAACGGTTTTTGCTTTATATCCACTCTCCCGCATATCATTGACTACTTGCTTCGCCAGATCAGCCAGTGTTTTGGCGATAACCTGCCAGTCCCGGACATCTTTTTGAAAAGTAATTTCACGGCTCACTGATTTTGCGTCCCAGTGGGTAATCAAGGGGCTGTCATCAATCCCACGGGACGCTGCAAAAAGGTACCGCCCATAAGCATTACCGAAATCAGCAATTAAAGTTTCCAACGGTAAGGACGCAAGCTGTCCGATCGTTACAATGCTCATACGCTTCAGATATTCTTCCGTTTTCGGCCCGATACCGTAGAGCTTTCTCGCCGGTAGCGGCCACAGGCGGCTTTCGATATCCCTTTCCTGTAAAATGGTAAGGCCGTCCGGTTTTTGCATGTCCGAGGCAATTTTGGCCAATAGCTTGTTGGCAGCGATTCCGACGGAACAGGTTAATCCCGTCATGTTCCTGATACCGGCCTTGATCCGGGCAGCAATGGCTTCAGAAGTTTCCTCGGATTCCGATACGTCCAGAAATACCTCATCAATACCTGTATCTTCAATAATGTCGGTAACGGACCGTAGGGTCGATTTGCATTGCCGGGAAACCGCCGCATAAGTTGCGTAGTCTACGGGCAGGAAAACGGCACCGGGACATAGTTTATGCGCAACCGTCAGCGGCATTGCGGAATGAACACCGTATTTTCTCGCCTCGTAATTGGCCGTGGAAACAACTCCTCTTTTAGTCGGATCGCCGCTGCCGCCGATGACAACCGGCCGGCCTTTCAGCGCCGGATTCCGCCTTTCCTCCACCGCAGCGAAAAAAGCGTCCATATCAACGTGAATTATTCTTCTTTTTACCGTTTTGCCGATCATCATGCAGAGTTGTTATCTTCGCCATCCGTTTAATTTACAATATTATAGCACTTTCCTTTCATGTTGACACTCTGAAGCGCTCATGTTAGGAACGCCATTGTCTAAAAGCCAAGTATTCTGGCTATTTCTTTGTGCGAACAACAAGGAGGATTTTGTGACTTTTCAGGAATTGATCTTTGCCCTGGAGCAGTACTGGCACTCCAAAGGATGCGTGATTCAGCAGCCTTATGATATGGAAGTCGGTGCGGGAACATTTCACCCGGCGACCTTCCTGCGCGCCCTGGGACCGGAGCCGTGGAATGCGGCCTATGTCCAGCCTTCACGGCGTCCGACAGACGGCAGGTATGGTGAAAACCCCAACCGGCTTCAGCATTACTACCAGTATCAGGTGATTTTGAAGCCTTCACCGGTCAATATCCAGGAACTTTATCTGGACTCGCTGAAAAGCTTCGGCATCGATCCGCTGGATCATGACATCCGTTTTGTGGAAGACGACTGGGAATCTCCCACCTTGGGCGCATGGGGGCTGGGCTGGGAGGTTTGGCTCGACGGTATGGAAATTTCGCAATTCACCTATTTCCAGCAGGTCGGCGGATTTGATCTTCATCCGGTATGCGCCGAGTTAACTTACGGAATCGAACGCATTGCCACTTACATTCAAGGCGTCAACACCGTCTACGACCTCCAATGGAACAAAGCCGTAAAATACGGCGGAGTTCATCATCAGGGCGAAGTTGAATTCTCCACATACAACTTTGAAGTTGCCGATATTGAAATGCTAAGAAAACTTTTCGATATGTTCGAACAGGAAGCTTTGAGTATCGCCGCAAAAAAACTGGTTTTGCCGACCTACGATTACTGTTTGAAATGCTCGCATATTTTCAATCTGTTGAATGCTCGCGGGGCAATCAGCGTCAATGAGCGGACCAATTACATCGGCCGCGTCCGTAATCTCGCCAGAATCAGCGCCGAACTGTATTTGAAACAGCGCGAGGAAATGGGCTATCCGCTTTTAAAGAAAATTTAAAAATTATCGTTATTCAACCCCGGGAGAAAAAAATGAGTAAAGAACTGCTTTTTGAAATCGGGACGGAAGAAATCCCCGCCGCATTTTTGACCAAAGCGATCAGTGATATCGAGGATCTAGCCAGAAAATCCTTTGACGAAAACAGAATTACACACACGGGCATCAATGTTCTGGCAACACCGCGCCGGCTGTGCCTGCACATTGCCGAAGTCAGCGAAAAGCAGGAAGATCAGACGATAGAAAAACTGGGACCGGCCAAGAAGGCCGCTTTCGATGAAAAAGGCAATCCCTCCAAAGCCGCTTTAGGTTTTGCCAGGGGTCAGGGGATGGACATCTCCCAGTTGGAAACGGTCACAACGGAAAAAGGAGCTTACCTGGCCGCCCGAAAAACCATCAGCGGCAAATACACGGCAGCGCTTTTGCCCGATATTTTAACGAAGCTGGTCACATCAATACCCTTCCGCAAGTCGATGCGCTGGGCAGATTACGAATTGCGTTTCGCCCGGCCTATTCACTGGTTATTAGCTCTCTATGGCGGTGAAATCATTCCGCTACACTTGGAATCTCTAACAAGTGCGAATTGCTCTTACGGACACCGTTTCTCCAGCCCCGCTCCATTTTCTGTAAGCGATTTCGCCGACTACGAGCAAAAAACCAGGCAAAACTTCGTCATTGTCAATCCGGCGGAACGCAGAAAAATAATTTTGGAAGAAGCGCAAAGGGCAGCCGCCGAAGTAGGTGGAAAAATTTTTTATACAGATGATCTTTTGGACACCGTTACCTTTATCGTCGAATTTCCGGTGATCATCCGCGGCAATTTTGACCGCGAGTTTCTGCAGGTGCCGAAAGAAGTTCTTACGACCACCATGATTTCCCATCAGAAATATTTCCCAGTGACTGATCCCAACGGGAAATTACTGCCTTACTTCATCGCCGTCAGCAATACCAAAGCCCGCGACTTGAGCGTCGTCGCCCGCGGCAACGAAAAAGTCCTCCGCGCCCGCCTTGCCGATGCCCGATTCTTTTTTGAAGAAGACCAGAAAGTTCCGCTGGCAAACCGTCTGGACGCCTTGAAAAAGGTTGTGTTCCACAAGCTCCTGGGCACTTCTTTCGATAAAGTCATGCGCTTCAGGAAACTGGCGGCAATAATTACCGGCAAGGTAAATCCCGCAATTAAAGATTCCGTGGATCGTACCGCGCTTCTGGCGAAGGCGGATTTAGAAACGCAGATGGTTGGCGAATTTTCCGAGTTGCAGGGCGTCATGGGGAGGGAGTACGCCCTCCTGGAGGGGGAAAATCCTGTTGTCGCCCAGGCCGTCTATGAACATTATCTCCCGACGGCTGCCGGCGGTGAATTGCCCCAAACGGAGGAAGGAGCAATCGTCGGCATTGCCGATAAGATCGATACGATAACCGGATTCTTCGGCGTCGGGCTGCCGCCTACGGGAACCGCCGATCCTTATGCTTTGCGCAGACAGGCGCTGGGCGTCATCAACATCATTCTGGCCAAGCGCTATCAGCTGCCGCTTGATTTTCTCGTGGAGGAAAGCCTGAAGCTCCTGGAGGGTTCTCTGAAAAAACCGGCAGCTGACATTAAAAATGACATCCTAGAATTTTTCTCCGGCCGTTATCAGAATCAGTTAATCGCCCAGGGCTACGCCTATGATACCGTAGAAGCGGTATTGGCCGCAGGCCTTACCGATCTTGTGGCGGCGGCGGAAAAAATAAAGGCGTTGCAGGCTTTTCGCAACGATCCGGAGTTCGAACCGGTTTCCGTCGCCTTCAAGCGTGTGGATAATATTCTGAAAGACTTCCGCAATCCCAAGATAGACGAACGTCTTTTGACCACTGCTGTCGAAAAAGACCTGTACCGGGCAGCCGGCGAAACAAAGAAACATGTAACCGCCTGTATGGAAAAGAATGATTATGATCTTGCTTTGCGGGAAATGGCCAAATTGCGGCCTCCGGTTGACGCCTTTTTTGATAATGTCATGGTTATGGACAAGAATGAACAAATAAGGTTCACCCGCCTGTCGCTGCTCTCCGAAATCTCGGCCCTATTTCATAAAATCGCCGATTTCTCTAAGATAGTGACGGCCGGGCAATAAATATTTTTTGGATCGGCCTCCGGCTACCCCCGCCGGCAGTCTGCCAGTCAATGAAACGGTTATTTGACATTAACATCAAGCACTGATAAGATAAAACAATACTCATTTTTCAGGGAGTGCTTTATTAATAATGAACGACCAGCTTAAATCTCCGGCTTCATGTTCAACCAGTATTGATGAAAAACTCCGCATAAGCAAGGCGCTGCAGGATATAACCAACCGCATTCACGCGGCGCAGAATATCAAACAAATTCTTGTTGATTTAAAAGACGGCATACTCAACCTTTTCAACGCCCAATCCATAACCATTTATGTGGTCGATAAGCTGCGCAACGAGATTTACTCCATGTTTCTGGCCGGCGGCACGGAATTGAAAGAAATCCGAGTCCCCATCAGCAATAAAAGCATCGCCGGCTACGTTGCCAATACCGGAAAGTTTGTCAATATAGGCGATGCCTACAATGCGGCCGAGCTGAAGGCAATCGACAATGAACTTACTTTTGACAATAGCTGGGACAAAAAATCAGGTTACCGGACGAAACAAATTCTCGCCGCCCCGATCTTTAACAAAAAAGAGCTGATGGGTGTAATCCAAATCCTCAACAGAAAAATCGGGCAAAACAAATTCTCCGAAGAAGAAAAAGGTCTTTTGCAGGAAATCGCCGAGGTCCTCGGCATCGCTTTTTACAACCAGCAGCGCTTCGCCCGCCGCAGAAAGACAAAGTTTGATTATTTAATCAGTCATGATCTGCTGAAAGAAGAAGAACTGGAAAGCGCCTGGGATGAATCCCGTGAAAAAAAAGAAACCATGGAAAAATTCCTGATGAATAAATACAAGATATCCAAAGATGATATCGGGCGTTCATATGAGGAATTTTATCGCTGCCGTTTTATCGTTTACAACGACAAAACGGTAATACCGGGCGATTTGATTAAAAATCTGAAAAAAGACTATCTGCGCCGCGAGCTCTGGGTTCCGCTGGAAAAGAAAGACGCTAATATTCACGTTATCGTGGACGATCCCAACAACATATTAAAAAGGGATACTATCGAAAGCCTCTTAAAAACCAAACAGGTCAAATACGACGTTGCTCTGCCGGAAGATATAATCAAATTC
>CAYYBK010000140.1:0-5619 GCA_964470015.1 uncultured Syntrophales bacterium | reverse complement strand
TCTTCGATCATTTTAAAATCCAAAACCGCCTTTTCCAGCCATTTCTTCAGGTGAAGGAACAGTTTTGTGTTTTTGTCATTCCTGGCAATAGTCATCAGCTTTAAAAATATTGCATCTTTTTTATTTCCGGCGCTTTTTAAACATCAAGCGGCCATTTCCCGCCGCCTACTTTCCGGAAAGTTATTTATACGACTTCGCTTAAGGAAGCAAGATACTTCGATTATCGCCTTGAAATACCGGCGGCTCTCTGTTATAGAGGCAAAAAATATTGGGGAGGGCTTATTATGCCGGAAATTATCAATATTCATGCGCGGGAAATTTTAGATTCGCGGGGGAACCCTACAGTAGAGGCGGAAGTAAATACTATTGCCGGCGCTACGGGCAGGGCGGCCGTTCCTTCCGGAGCCTCTACCGGTGAATACGAGATGCTGGAACTGCGCGACGGGAATAAAAAAAGATATAACGGCAAAGGAGTACAAAATGCCGTAAGCAATATTTTGCATAAAATAGGTCCGGAAATAATCGGCATGGACTGCCGCAGACAACGGGATATTGATTATGCAATGATTGAACTGGACGGCACGCCGAATAAAGGCAAGCTCGGCGCTAATGCCATACTTGCTGTATCTCTGGCCTGCGCCAAAGCGGCGGCGGAGATATCCGGATTACCGCTTTACAGGTACCTGGGAGGCGTAAACGCCAAAGACTTACCTCTCCCCATGGCCAACATCCTCAACGGCGGCCAGCACGCCGACAACAACGTCGACATCCAGGAATTCATGATTATGCCGACGGGGGCCGCCAGTTTCTCCCAGGGCATCCGCATGTGTGCGGAAGTTTTCCACTCGCTGAAATCAGTTTTAAAGGCCAAAGGCTATAATACGGCCGTCGGGGATGAAGGCGGATTCGCCCCTAACTTGAAATCCAATGAAGAAGCACTGGCCCTGATTATTACTGCTATTGAAAAAGCCCGTTACAAGCCGGGGCAGGATATTATGATCGCCCTCGATGCGGCGGCAAGCTCTTTCTATTCCAAAGGGAAATATGTTCTGGCAGCGGAGAAGAAACCACAGAAATCTGTGGAAGAAATGGTGGCGTTCTACGCCGAACTGGTGCAGAAATATCCCATCATTTCCATCGAAGACGGGCTGGCGGAAGATGACTGGAACGGCTGGAAAATGCTTACCGCGGAACTGGGCAGCAAAATACAAATTGTCGGCGATGATTTGTTCGTAACCAATGTCGCCCGCCTGGAAAAGGGAATCAAACTGGGCATTGCCAATGCGGTATTAATAAAGCTCAACCAGATCGGTACACTTACGGAAACCATGGACACCATCGAACGCGCAAAAGAAACGAATTACACCTGCATCGTTTCCCACCGTTCCGGAGAAACCGAAGATACATTTATGGCCGACGTTGCCGTTGCCACAAATTGCGGTCAGATCAAGACGGGGTCTCTTTCCCGTTCGGAAAGACTGGCCAAATACAATCAGCTCCTCAGAATCGAGGAAGAACTGGGCGATGCCGCTAATTACCGCGGCAGAAACGCATTTTACAGCATCAAAAAATAGCAAAATCCGGGAAGAGATAAAATTTTATGCACAGCGAGGAGGGCCTCGCCGTCGTTATAAAGCGCGGCAAGCCCTCTTTTTTGTTATTCTCGGCGTAAGGACTGCGTTTTTTACAGGAATTTGAAGAGGCGCCGGCGCATGACTTCCATTTCCGCCCTGTTTTCCGTAAATGTATAGGAGATTTCTTTTTTCCCGCCTTTTTCTTCCTTAACGATGGTGGTAATAAACTCCGCATCCTCCAAAAAGCGGATGACATTAACATAATTGGACTGGGAAAGCGACTCCGCCCGCAGGACCTCTCCTTTGCGATACATTCTGTCTCCGAGCATTCTGATCTTCTTGAGCCAGTCTCTTTCCGTATGGGGCGTTTTCTTTAAATACAGGCAGCTTCTGATAACGATCCAGCACGATTCCAGATAATTATGGATTAATCCGGCGAATGATTTGAGTTTCGCCCGGCCCCGCCCTTTTATTTCAATCCATACCTGGCCGTCCCGTTCGGATGGGACAATCATTTTCCGGCTGTAAAGGTAGGACAACACATCGTTGACTTCATCGACATCGTCTTTACGTTCGTCAAAAATAAATTCATTCCACAATAGCCGTTTCAGGAATTTATAATCGCCCATGACTTTGGAAAGGGAGATAACATCATCGTTGCTTTTCACCATCGAAGTAGCGACGAAGCACAAAGGGACGAAGAAATGCAGAATGTTATTTTTATAATATTCCAGATTAAGCCGTTTGTCGTCTTCCAGCGAGTAAACGACCTCCTGCATCTCCTCCACCTCATCCTTGTCCGCTTCAATTTTGGAAATTATGCCGGACTGGGCAAAGATATTGAGCGCATCGGCGATTGCTTTTTCCTGCCGCGCAAAAGTCGCGGCGAATTTGACTTCCCTCGTGGCAAGGTATTCGTAAAATTCCCGCAAGACCTCAGTTAAATCTTCATGCGATATGCCGCGGCGGTCATGGCTGAGCAAACCTGACGCCACCATAGAAAAAGGAGTAACGACCGATACTTTATTGATTTCCAGAACGATTTCATAACCGATTTTACGGTACAGGCTCTGTCTCTCCTCCAAGCTCATCTGGCTTACCGGTTTTTCCAGCTTATCCAGGTAATCCTTCATAACAATCGGCTCGCCTATATTTACATAAACCCGTCCGTAACGCTTGCGCAGTACACTGCTGTTTTTAATCATATCCGCCGTATTTTCCTGAACTTTAGGCATTCCGGCAAGCTCTTTCAGATATGATTTTTCTTCGACCACGCGATCATAGCCGATATAAACGGGGATGGCGGCAAAATTATCGCAGTATTTTTCCTGGTAAGCCTGCAGAACCATCGAAAGAAGACCGTACTTGGGCATTACCATCTTGCCGGTACGGCTGCGGCCCCCCTCGATAAAGAATTCCAGCGGCAAGCCTTCGCGCAGCAGAATGGCTATATATTTGGAAAATACTTCGGCATAAACGGCATTTCCCCGAAAACTGCGGCGGAGAAAAAACGCACCTGATTTCCGGAAAACATAGCCCATCGGAAAGAAAGACATATTGGCCCCGGCCGCAACGAAGGGCATCTGGATGTTATTTTTATAAAAAAGATATGACAACAAAAGGTAATCGATGTGGCTGCGATGGCAGGGAATGATGACAAACGGCATTTTCTTGGAAACATTTCTGATTTTGGCGAAGCCTTCCATATCCTGTAAGACGCCGTCATAAACCGTATTCCAGAGCCAGGTCAGTAATTTGTCCCAGATTTCGACGAGGGATTCATTGTAATCGGCGGCGATTTCGTAAAGATAACGGCGGGCTTCTTTTTCCACTGCCGCCTTGTCTTTTTTCTCCCTGGCGGCATATGTTTCGATAAAACGATTAACGGATTCATCGTTCAAAACCATACCGATGAGCTCTTCCCGTGATTTTAAGGCAGGGCCGACAATGCTCGTTTTCTCTTCCTCGATCCGCCCGATTAATTCGCCGCGCAAGTCGTGAAGCAGATTTTCTGGAGCGGCATCCTTATTTTCCTTTAAATAACTCGCCAGGTTGACCGGTTCCGCGGGAACAATAAAAGCTTTATTTGAAAACCGCATGAAAGTAATTAGGCGGCGTAATGGTCCGGTATGCTCGGCCTGGCCGAAAAGGATATTGATCAGACTTTCGTTTTCTTTTTCTCGCCGGCGGCCATAGGCGACAAGCATCGGCACAATAAAAATCGGGAATTCCGCTTTCTTCTGGACGTTGATCAGGCTGGTCAGGGCGTCTTCCGCCGATTTGCTTTCGATAAATTCCGATTTGCCGAGATGGATAATGATGCTCTTTTTTTCCGCTACTTCCCGTTCCAAGAAAGCCAATTTACCAAGCAGCGCCTTTTGTTTTTGCCCCAGCCGCCGCAGGAATGACGACCAGTAAAATTTCAGCAGCATGGGCAGCGGTTGCCAGAAGGACATATTCATGCCGTGGCAGTAAAATGGCCGGGGCAAACCTTTACGGTCTGTCAGCTCATGGATAATCAGACTGTTCAGCTTGCTGCTCTGCTTTATCGCGTAAACAACGAGACCCGAGGCGGCAAGTTTTTTTATTTTTTCCACGTATTCATCGGCAATGGATACGCGGGAAAGAAATGCTTTCGCCGGTCGAAATCTCAGGAAGTCCTGTCTTGCGTAAAGGCAACCGGAGTAATATTCATCATCTTTTGTCGGCAAATCCGCTTTATTTTTTTCCACAATCAGTCCGCTTTCAACATCAATAGATTTCTGGTCCCGCTGTCCGCTGTTAAATCTTTATCATGTATCCGTGAGACAACAATTAATCTTCTTTTTGAAACTCTTTCGGGAAATTTTGTGTCATGTACCCCTGTACATAAGCACGCACATCAGCGGCAATACTGAAAGACATGGCTTTTTTCAACAAAATTTTAGCGTCTTTGACGTTTGACTGCCGGATAATCCGCTTGATGCGCGGAATAGCTAAATGGCTCATACTCAACTCGTCGAGCTCCATACCCAAGAGGATCAGGCAGCACATGGGGTCGCCCGCCATCTCGCCGCACATGGCAACTTTAATTTGCGCTTCGTGAGCGGCATCGACCACGCTTTTTAAGAGCCGCAAAACAGCCGGATGCAAGGGTTCATAGAGATAGGTCAAACGTTCGTTAGCCCGGTCAATGGCTAACGCATACTGAATCAGGTCATTTGTCCCGATGCTGAAGAAATCGACTTCTTTCGCCAGTTTATCGGCAATCACAACAGCGGAAGGCACCTCGATCATTGCGCCTATTTCCATTGCAGGGGCAACCTTTATGCCTTCGGCGACAAGTTCGTCGCGCGTTTCCTGCAGCAAGCGTTTCGCTTCCCTGATTTCCTCAATCCCGGAAATCATGGGAAAGAGGATTTTTACTTTGCCCACGGCACTCGCCCGCCAGATAGCCCGTAGTTGTGTTTTAAAGAGATCGACCTCTTTTAAACAAAAACGGATCGCTCTCATCCCCATTTGCGGATTCAGCTCCTTGACCTGCTTCTGGGCCGAAGGGAATTTATCGCCGCCCAGATCAAAAGTTCTGATCGTTGACCAGAGAAACTCCTTGGTTTTCACAACCTGATAATAATTGTTGAAATGATCTTCTTCGGTCGGCAGTTTTTCACTGTTTATATAAATGAATTCGGTCCGGTACAATCCGACATATTCGGCGCCATGGGCGACGGCGATCGGTATTTCCTCGATGAATTCTATATTACCGCCAACCTGTACATGATGTTTGTCCCTGGTGACAGCCGGAAGCTTCGCATCCTTGAGATATTCCTCCTTGGCTTCGGCATAATGCATTTTCTTCTCTTCATAGCGCTGCAGCATTTCCGCATAGGGGTTAACAACAACAATGCCCGACGAACCGTCGATTATAATGCTGTCACCCGTATTCACCAAATGGGTAATATTCTCCAAACCAGCAACGGCGGGGATTTCCATGGAGCGGGCCACGATCGCCGTATGCGAAGTCCGGCCGCCGATATCCGTGGCGAATCCCAGAACTTTTTCTATT
>CAYYBK010000139.1:0-5724 GCA_964470015.1 uncultured Syntrophales bacterium | reverse complement strand
CCATTCATAAGACGAAAATTTTGCCGCGTCATCGGTTCATTATTTTTGAGGCAGAATTTAACAACAATGAAAGAAACCTTTTGTCTCCAAAAATGCAAAGTTTTAGAAAGAAAAATGACGAAAAGAAAGGCTTTCATGAATACATCCCCCGGTTCGCAAATTTCTTTCCGGCCGCAGGCCAAATGTAACTTCCCCGGCCAAATGCGGGATATGTTCCCGGCTCCGTCGTTTTTCCAATAGTTTCCGCTTGTGGTCTTATATACCTAACCGGTTGTTCCTATGCGGCAACACCGGTTTGCGGACAGCCATAATTAGGCAGTATAGGAGGGCTGTTTTTTTGTGTCAAGTGGTAGTTTGCCTCTCTGAAGCAGGAAGCCGGCGGGGTATTTACCGCCGGATAATGTATTCGGATGTTGCTTCCGTCCATTCGGACGGCTCGATTTGATTTAGTTTCTTAATCAGTTCGCTAACCATACCGGTCGAACTGGCATCGTAAGCCTGGAACATTCCTTCTTTAAACCCCAGCGGCAAAAGGCTTTCTTTCTTTTTCGTAGCAATAAGTTTTATCTTTTCGGCAGCTGTTTTTTCTTGAAAACCGGGCAAAAGCATCGCGCGGAGAATAATGCCGCTTTGCGGTGCCGGAAATTCATAAACTTTTTCTCCTTCCACCTTGTTTTCCTGGCTCCGGGAATTGGGAAAAAGAAGCGTGACAGATCCGTCCACGGCGATGGAAAACAGATAAATATAACAAGCGCTGTTTGTTTCGTAATAAATTTTTACTTCTTCTCCTTCCCGGAGATCAGTTTTGGAAAGATTAAGCTTGGCTTTCAAACCGCTTCCCTTTTCAGGATACAGAGGCTCCACCAGAGCTTTGATCCTGATCCGATATAAAGTGCGTTCCTGTTTGTCCCATCCGGCACTTAAAATCTGCATTTCACTTATTTTCCCGCGGACGGCGGCATAGATCAAGTCGTCGGCAATTTGGCTGTTCCGAACCAGTGTGTGTGCTTTCAAAAATACGCCGGTGGCTTGTTCAACGGCCTTGCTTTGAGCGTCGCGCTTTGCTCTTTCTATTACCTCTCTGGGGGTCTCCGTTTCTCCCTGTAACGCTTCTCCCGCGGCGTTTACCCAGACGGCTTTATCGGCGGCAGCGGTTGGACAAACGGAAAGCAAAAAAGAGGTAATCGCAACAGCCGTGTACAGGAAGGATAAAAATAGTTTTTTCATATTAATTCCTCAAATAAATCTATTCTGCAGTTTCCCCGCTTCTGGGCCTATCTGCGGAGTTTGCCGGACGCTCTGCGCTTTCGCATCGTCCTCTTCCCGGATAATGGCATTGTCGGCGCGGGCGGATGTTGCGGCAAGTGTCAGCGCGATGAAGAATAATGCGCCGATCGCAAAAAGAAGAATAAATCTTTTTCTGGTCATAAATTTTCTCCACGGTAAATAAACAACTACTCTACCCGATTGGCTGAAATACCGTCCGGTACATAAAATACAAACCGAATCCGGTAAGAAATATTCCGGCAATTAAAGAAATAAATCCAGTTGTTTTTTTTGTGATATATTTTTTACCGTAATGAAGTGCGAGAGCCAAACAGAAAACCCAGAGGAAACAACCAAACAAAATGAACAAACATGAGAGAAATGCGGATAAATTCGTGACCGTCGCTGGTTGCGCAGCAAACAGCGCTCCGAAGACGCCGGTCCACCAAGCGATAGTCATCGGGCTTGTTATGGCCATGACATAACCGGTGGCAAAGGAGTTTTTGAACAGCCGGCGCCGGTGATGACCGGAATTTACCGGCCGGCGAAAAAAATCACTGGCGCTGATTATTCCCAAATAAATCAAAACGGCGCTTCCGGCAATGCCCAGAAATAATTTTATATGGGGAATAGTTAAAAATGTAGTCATGCCGAAAATAATCAATACAAGATAAGTGGCGTCGGCCGATATCGCGCCGGCACCAGTAAAGAAAGCCTGCCTGAAGCCTGATCGCAAGCCGCGTCTAATTATTTCCAGATTGACCGGCCCGATCGGTGCCGCCAGCGTAAGTCCTAAAAAAATGTTTTGCAGCAGAGAATATTTTCCCAAAGAAAGCACCTGCAGTTGTTTAACATTTGCGGGAGCATTATCTTACCTCGATAAGGTTGTCAATTCCGGAGTCCGCGCGTCGTCTTCGACGGAACACAAAACGGGATATTACAGCAGATTGCCTGCCGCCGGCGCGGATATTTGTGCCTGTCATGATTATGTTATTGACACGCAAGTGCCAGTTGTCTTATATATATTTTTCGAATAGGCAACATCTTATCAAAAACAGTAATCGTTATTTAAAGCCACACAAAACACTGACAGCCGGCGCTTTGCCGCACACGCCGCCAAATGATGGAGAAATGGTGATTAACAATGAGGAATTTTAACGTCTACCGCTGGGCCATATTGATCATTATTTGTGTTCTTTACTTTTTCGTTTGTCTGCACCGCTTGTCGCCTTCCGTTATTGCCCGTGACCTGTCGCTTTCACTGCAAGCCGACGCGGTGATGCTGGGAATCATTGCCTCATCTTATTTTTATCTATATTCGGCGATGCAGCCCGTTGTCGGTTATCTCGCCGATACCACCGGCCCCCGAAAAGTAATGTCCATCTTCTTTTTGCTTTCTGCCATAGGCTCCCTCATCTTCGGGTTGGCGCCCAATGCAATCGTGGCCGTTTTGGGCCGGACGCTCATCGGTGCCGGTCTGGCCGGGATTTTCGTTTCCGCCCTGAAGATATTTTCCCGCTGGTATCGGAAGGATCAGTTTGCCAGTCTCACGGGAGTCATGATTACAATCGGCGGACTCGGCGGTCTTGCCGCTGCCATGCCGCTCACCTACCTAGTGCTGCTACTCGGTTGGAGAGGTTCGTTTGTCGCCATCGGTCTTATATCCGTTGCGCTGTCCGTGCTCGCCTGGATAATTTTGCGAGACTCACCAAAAGACAAAGGTTGGCCGTCATTGGCGGACGAAGATAACGCCGCTGCCCAAACAGGCAAGGGAATGACCGTCGGTAAAAGATTGGCGATCCTTTTCGGAAACCGCGATTTCTGCATGATCTGCCTTGCCGTTTTTCTCATTTACGGGGCGGCTCTTACCTTCCAGGGGCTTTGGGCAATTCCCTACTTGATGGATGTATTCGGTATGGATAAGGTGAAGGCGGGTTGGACGCTTATGGCCTGGCCTCTGGGATGGGCCGTGGGCGGCCCTGCCGCCGGATTACTGACGGACAAGCTGAATCTGAATCGCAAGAATGCTCTATTATTTGCACTGGGCCTGGCCACTTTGCTGTGGCTTGTTTTGATTTTTCTTCAGGGACAGGGTCAGATGATCATAGTAGTGCCCCTTCTTTTCCTTTTCGGCCTGACCGGTGGCGGAGCCCTTCCGCTGTCATTTACCATTACCAGAGATCTCTTTCCATTCGAACTGATGGGAACGGCAACCGGTTTGATGAATACGGCCAGCTTTCTGGGAAGCGCCATCTACATGCCGTTGAGCGGCCTGCTGCTGAAAAGCGCCGCTTCGGGCCAGGCGGGCAGTTACAGCTTTGCCGCCTATCGCCTGCTGCTGATATCGTTTCTTTTATTCTATGCCATTGCGTTTATTGCGACGGCTCTGCTGTCCAATCGGAAGAATCCCGGGGCCCCCGGCGTATAAAATTAGTTAAGCAGATATCTCGTTGAAGGATAAACTTGTTCAGACCGGAATTTTGAACACGATCTTTTTTATCTTGTCTTTTTTGCCGTTTATTCTTAACCCGGGGGCATGGCCGTCCTGCGGATAGAAGATTGCGAAGTAACCTTTTTTCAGGGTTATCAGATCCATCGCTCCCGCCAGTAGTTCGCAATCGGTTTCTTTGTTATATGGTTCAATAATCTGACAATCATTACGGTTACAAATGCCTATTTGTTCTGCGCCCTCCAGTACAATCTGAATATCGATTTTTTTTCTATGGCATTCGAGGAAAATATTTTTGCCGTCTTTCGTTTCGTATTCGTCGATAATTGCACAAACCCCTGCAGACAAATTGACCCTGCCATTTTCCAGTACAGAAAGATTTGCGTTACCGATAAATTTAAGAACAGTGTCGAATGAAGAGCGCAGGGCCAGATAATTACTCAGATTGTCCAGGGAATCGTAAATCATGTTTTCTCCTTAAATAAATCAAATTAATAGAAAGATTGAATAAAGAGATCATCGTACCAAAATGTTCGGGTACAGCTCTTAGCACTGTTTTTCGAAAACTGCTATATATCTGTGCCGCCGGCAAAATAAAATACGTCAGAAGATGCATGCGAACCAAGCATTTTGCTTGCCCAGCAGCCTGGATCTGTTGCGCAGCCGCAGGCTTGGGAATTGCAAAAATCCGGCGGTGGCATCTTTCCGGCAGTGGATTTCATAGAGTTGTCGGCCGCAGACATTTTACCTGCGGGCCTTGCCGAGCATTGGGCGGCGCCGTTATCAAAAATATTGTTTGATGTACGCTGCCGTGAATGCCGATAAATCCATACACCTGTCAATATTACCTTTGCCGGCAATTTCCCCCTGTGATATAGTGAAAACAAACCGGCGGTGCAATCAAAATATCCACGGCGCTGGTCAGGAGTAACTGGAATTATTTAGCCGGAAATGGCGGGGTAACGGGAAATTTTTTGGCAGGAATCAAGTCTCATTCGCCGTCCGCTGCGTGCAATGTTATTTGTCTATGCGAAATTTTGAAAAGGATTGTTCTCAATGGAAGATTGTCGGTATGGGCGGTTGCATTTTATAAGCGGGGATAACAAGGGTAGATATCCTTTTTGTCATTCGCTGTATATTGAAGGAGATACGATGCGTGTTGTTGATCCGGCCAGCAGCAAGGAAAAGCTTGGTTCGTTGCGCGACACAAAGGCTATCGATGCCGTCTGGCTTACTCACTGGCATGAAGATCATTTCAAATATTTGCATCTTTTTGATGATCGGCCTTTGTGGATTTCGGAACGTGATTTCGCTCCGCTGCGTGACATGGGCGTCCTGTTGGATTGGTGCGGCATTGAAGTTGACGGTTACCGCGAATACTGGAGCCAAACAATTAAAAATAACTTCCACTACCATCCCCGGGAAAATGCAAATTTTCTGAAGGATGGTGATGTTGTCGATTGCGGAGCGGTTACCGTAGAGGTAATCGCGGCTCCCGGACATACCCCGGGCCATTTATGTTTCTTTTTCCGGGAAGAGCAAATACTTTTTCTGGGGGATTACGATTTGACGCCTTTTGGTCCATGGTACGGCGATTTGTATTCGGATATCGATGAAACAATCGCTTCTCTGCGGCGCCTGCAGGAAATTCATGCCAAAACTTGGATTGTGAGTCACGAAAAGGGAATATTTCAGGAAAACCCGGGTGAAATATGGCAGCGTTATGAGAATATCATTTATGAACGCGATGCTAAAATTCTGGAGTTTTTAAACAAACCCCGCACGATCGATGAGATTGCCTCTTTATGGATATTTTTCGGCAAACCGCGGGAGCCAATGATTTTTTATGCATCCAATGAGCGGGCATTATTGAAAAAACATCTGGTGCGTCTGGAGAAACAAAAAAGAATTGTTTTTCATGAAGGGCTTTATGTCTTAGCCGATTGACCGGGTGACGGCGGAGCGAAAATCATTTTGCGAGAATTGACTTGATAAAAGATTATCCGAGT
>CAYYBK010000138.1:1233-5737 GCA_964470015.1 uncultured Syntrophales bacterium | reverse complement strand
TTTTCTACATTTCGTTAAACCGCTTTGCACATTTTTTTTAAAAAGGCCTGCGGGAATGAGCCTGCGGCTTCCGTGCCGGCCGGGCGGTTTTAAAATAATTAATCATTGTTATTCATATCTTAACAAACTATCTTCCTGCCGTATTCTTTTTTGGCACGATATTTCCATTAGGATAAGAGCAAACAGACCAATACCAGGAGGTAACAGATCATGAAAAAGACTTTAGGAACAATGATAGTGGCAGCAGTAGTGGTTCTTTTGACCGCAACTTTCAGTTTTGCCGAATACGCGGCATCCGGCGCCGGTAGCTTTCCGTATTTTCAGCTGGGCTGCCTGATCATCGGCGGTTTGATTCTGGTTTCTTTAAAGCGGAAATACGAAAAACTGTATACGGCGGAAGTTGTCGGTGCCTTCGCTCTCTACACCGTGCTGATGGCGCTTTTCACCAATCCGGTCATTGAAGTTGTCAAAAACATCGTCAGCTGAAATTGGAGATCAAAAAGTGTCAGGCCGAAACAATCATGGTTTGTTGGCCCTGGAAGCACAATGAAAGATAAAATAACGACCCCCTTAAGGCAAAAACTTTAAGGGGTTTTTTTTAATGCAAGTCCGGCGGCCTTTTGTAAGCAGCGCAAAGGAAAGAAGCGTTCTGCCGATTGATCCTTCCCGCGGGTACCGGCACTATTTATCGGGCGTAGCGCACCGGGATGACCCGGGATGTTCCGGAAAGCGACGTATCGTACCAGCGGCGTTCGCCGCCGACGAAACCGAAATTGGCGCCTTCGGTGCCGCGCATACCGGCCCCCCAGTGGTTAAAACAGGTAATATCAATCAAATCCGTCACTATATAAATATTATATTCCGTTTTGCAGGCGGCTGCACGGGCGCGGGCTGTATTGTAGTTATATAAACCCGCCAACTCGTCGTGTGTCGGCATCCGCCAGTCGGTGTATCCACCGGCACGATAATTGTGGCAATATGTTTTGGCATTTTCCCAGGAGATATCCGACCCGTTATCACCTGCCGCCCACATAAGATTTGTTCTGGTGTCCAGCACTGTTCCATTATCGTAAGCGATGAAACGACCATCCCTTCTGATTTCATTACGAAGATTTATCGGGGGGTGTTTTACCAAAGCCAACTGCTTTTTTTCCTCCTCCAGTTTGCGCTTTTCCTCCTCCAGTGCTTTCCGCTGTTCGAACAGTTCCCTTTCCTGTCTCAACTTCTCCCGTTCCGCCTCCAGTTCATCCTGCAAAGAAGTTTTGCCAGCGACTGATTCTTTCCCCTCCGTTTCCTTTTTTCCTGATCCGGGCAGAAAATAGAACTCACCCTCCAGCGACGATAGTTCCCAGGGCACCTGCCCCGTTTCTTTCTTTACTTTACTGCGTACATTCATAAAAACTTTATTGATGGACAAGCCCGGCTTGGTGATATTCTCGAGCAGTGCTGCCGTATAAGGACTGTTTCTGCCGGTGCCGTCGTTAGCTACCTGGCCCGCGCCGGTGGAATAGGAAATAAAAGTGCCCGAGGGGGCATTGGTTACAATGGCAAGACCGCGGGAGGCGCTGCGGAAACTCTTGCTGAAAGGATTGTCCCGGCAGGCGTCCAGAATGACGATATTGAGGCCGTTGTTGGCATACTCCATCTCCGCCAGTATCCTGCCGGCGTCGACCGCCTGGAACCGCACATCAGACTCCTTGTTGATGCGGGCATTGACCGGAAGCAGATAATTGACGCCGTTTACCTGCACCCCGTGACCGGCGTAGTAAAAAAGCCCCACGCCGCCTCGTTTCAAGCTGTTGCCGAAGGCTTCGATGGTTTCCACCATTTCCTGAAGATTTGCATTCCGCTTCAATGTAACATTGAAGCCGGCGCGCTTTAACGCCGCGGCTATATCCGTGGCATCATTCACGGGGTTTTTCAGCGGGCCGGAACTGTATGTGCTGTTGCCGATGACGAGAGCCGTGCGCTGCTCGGAGGCCATTAACGGCGATGGATTGATTAAAGCGCCAATCAGCAGCAAAATTAAGATGTGGATGCGTAAAGGATGCATGATAATATCCCTGCTTTTTAAGATTTGGCATTATTATACTGCCGCCCGCAATAAATCGCAAATGGATGTTACCGGCTGTAGGCCGGCACCCTGCCTGCAGATTTTGCGGCGATTAAAATTCAGCTTTGTGTCAATTCCTCCTCGCAAAACTTTGAGTTATGCAAAGTTCAAGGGGCGGACGGAGCAGGAATGTTGCTGGCTGCGTTTAATTCCGTTGTAAGAGCGCTTTACGACATGCCGGGCAATGAAACGAACTGTAAAGTGCGGCGAGGAACTGGAAGCGGCGCACCGGTCCTCCTGGTGAAAATAAAGTTCAATTATTTTAATGGCTTTTGCGGGGATCCACAAAGTTTTTGATATAATAGTTCTCCTCTGCTTTTGGGTCGGAAACTATCCCATTCACTATTGTTAAATCTATAGCGGTTTAATACCTTTTCCTCCCTGTCAAAGTCTATAATATCCTTCAGTCTCCACAGTCTGTTTTTACAATCAATTTCCCACAAAACCACTTCATGGTGATACTGCTGGTATTTTATTGATTTTTCCAGATCATATTTCTTTACTTCCGCAATCGTCTTTTGCCTGTTATCATTTGTTATGATCTCATAAACCCAGACCAGCATGGTGTGAGATGATGTGGTTATAATTTTTTTGTTATAATATGAATTATATCCAAGCGGTTCCCATATCTTCGGATTTAGTTGTTCAGAAAAACTAACGGCTGGAAATGACCAAGCAATGAAGATTAAAGAAATCCACAGCATTTTGGACTTCATTCTTTTTTCCTTGCAGGCTGAAAAAATGCACATTTTAAATTTTTCACCGGATATCAATGGAGGCGATGGAAAAATTAAACGGAAACTATACATGCCAATAAACACAGGTCGGGTGATTTTTCAAGTAGGTTTGCTCCTTCAGCGGAGCCAAAAAATAAGAGGTTAAAGAACATTCTCTAACCCCTTGATTTTATTGGTGCGCCCAGCAAGATTCGAACTTGCGACATCCAGATTCGTAGTCTGGCGCTCTATCCAGCTGAGCCATGGGCGCTAAATTTTAGCAATGACGAGGGAGCCCTATAACATATTATTGGCGCTATGCAAAATGAAAATGTAGCAGGTGGGCAAAACAGGAAAATTAATAGCTTTCCGCAAAAAGGCGCCCGGCCCATCCTCTCCGGTAGCGGCATGCTCCGACCTTTTTCCCATCTCCCGCTGGGGTAGGTCGAACGTGAGGATTTATATAACCTCTTTGGACGTTAAAAGCGGACATATCACGTGCTACAAAATAGGACTTACTAACACAAAACCCTTACCAGATTGTCATTTAGGAATGTTTGCAGTATAATTACAGACGTAACGGAGGAATTTCTATGCAACCCATATCTACAAGAATCTTCCTTGGCCTGATTACATTTGTTATTTTTTGCTCTTCCCCGCTGCTTGCAGCCACCGAGCGGCGTTCTGCCTTGGTCATCGGAAACGGCGCCTACAGTGCCGGTTCTTTGAAGAACCCTGTCAACGACGCTACAGACATGGCAACAGCTTTAAAGAAGGTTGGTTTTTCTGTTACATTGAAGAAGAATGCCAATCATCGGGAGATGATGGAGTCTATAGAGGACTTCGGCAATGCTTTGAAAAGAGGCGGTGTGGGTCTGTTTTATTATGCCGGTCATGATGTTCAGGTTGGAGGTGTGAATTACCTTCTTCCTATCGGCGCCCGTATCAATAAAGAAGGAGACATTAGATACGAGGCTGTAGATGTGGGGAGGGTCCTTACCGAGATGGAAAATGCCAACAATGGCCTCAATATCGTCCTCCTTGACGCCTGCCGGGATAATCCCTACGGGAAGACTTTTCGTAGCGCATCTCGTGGTCTTGCCATAGTGACCAATGCACCGACAGGGACTTTTATTTCCTATTCCACAGGTGCCGGTCAGGTGGCCAGGGATGGAACGGGCAGGAATAGTCCCTATACCAAGGCGCTCCTGGAGCATATCGTTAAGCCTGGACTGCCGATCAGCGAAGTTTTCATGAAAGTTCGCAGCAAAGTCAAACAGGAGACTGGACAGGTTCCATGGGAACTCACTTCTTTAGAGGGTAACTTCTTCTTCATTCCCGAAAAAAGATCAGTAACAAAAGTCAAGGATGATGCACCATCTCTCCGCCCTGCAGCCAACGATGCTTTGGACGATGAAAACCAGAAGCTGGAGGCCGAGCAGCGCCGTCTGGAGCAGGAGAAAGCCGCCTTGGAAAAGCAGAAAGCATTGGCAGAGAAACGGAGGCAGTTGGAAGAGGAGAAGGCTCGCCTGGAGGCGGAAAAGGAGGCCATACGCAAGGCAGAACTGGAGCAAAAGCTGGCAAATAATCAGGCCAAGCCCATAAACCCATTGGTAGGCATCTGGAATATGCCTAATGGCGAATATTATGAATTCGACGCCAAAGGCAACGTTGT
>CAYYBK010000138.1:0-1223 GCA_964470015.1 uncultured Syntrophales bacterium | reverse complement strand
GGTCAGTTGGGATGAAGATTTCGGGGCAGGTATGATAGCCTATTGCCAAGCTACCATTTACGGCTCGACGATCTATGTGGAATTCACGACTACCTGGAATAACAAAAAAGAATCTTTTACCCTGACCAGGAAATAAAAGGCCACAATTAAAGTGCCTGCGGGCTAAGATTGCTAGGGCGGCTTTCTATTGCTCGCTCATATTTTGAAAATGCAAAACATTTGCCCACCTGTCTCAATTCGTCCAGATAATACGCCCATGTCTGCATCATCTTCCGGTGTTCGATCAAGTGTTGTGACCGGTTATAGCTTCGCCCTAAAGGATTACGGACACGATGCACGAGCTGTGCTTCAATAAATAGCCAATTTTACAGTGTAACTGCCGGAATAACCGTCTATGGCTAATAGTAGTTCCCGGACTTTCTTCGGGTCGGCAACGGCAGCCAAATGTTTCTCTTTTGCTGGCGGTAATGATCCAATTAAATCTTGTGCAGGGTTACATTCGCAACGTCCGGTTGCCAAAGCATAACGAAAAACTTGACTGCATATACCCCTTAAGCGGTGGGCGCCTTCTAAAACTCCTCTTGCTTCGGTGCGCCTTAATACAGCCAACAATTCAGGGGCTTTTATTTCTTTGATTGGTTTTGATCAGATCCAGGGGAAAATATTCAACTCTAACTGTCTCAAAAGTTTCTGTTTCCTCAATCTTAGCCTGTTTCTGGGCTTTACGGAAAACAGCATTAGCTAGCAGTCTTCTTGCATCCTCGCGCCTTTGTCGTGCATGAGAAAGAGAAATTTCCGGGTATGTACCAAATGCCATTGTTTTTGACTTGCCATCATAACGATATTTAAATCGCCATAGCTTATGGCCGGATGGCGTGACCAGAAGATATAAGCCGCCACCATCAAATAGCATCACAGGTTTATGCTGATGTTTCGCTTTTAATACCTTTCTGTAAGTGGAATTATACGCTTTGGCATGGTCAACCCATTTTGGGGTCTATATTTTTGGGTCGACGCGGATATTTGGGGTCTATTTATGGGGTAATTATAGACCCAAAACAACTAGATTTTGTAAAGCCTTATGGAACGTCTTTGGACGAATGGCAACAAAAAACCCGCTATTTCTAACGGGTTTTTGCACTTCTTAAGATTATGTTGGATTAATCCTTGGTGGAGATGAGGGGGATCGAACCCCTGGCCTCGGCGTTGCGAACGCCGCGCTC
>CAYYBK010000137.1:0-5757 GCA_964470015.1 uncultured Syntrophales bacterium | reverse complement strand
AATGAGGAGGTATTGCCATGGATAGCATCAAGGAATATCTGCTTGCGCATCCGGCGATTCTTGCAGCGCTTATCATCTTTGTCGTCATTATAGTTTTATATTTCATTTTCAAGCAGCTTATCAAAGTAGCGCTGGTTCTGTTACTGATTGCGTTGGCCGTTGCCGGGTATTATTATTTCCAGGATCCTGATAAAGTGTCGGCAAAGGTTAAAAAATCAATAGAAACGGTAAAGTCGGGCAAAGATACGGTTGTGGGAAAAGGTAAAAGTTTTTATAATGATTCTAAAGAGATTATCGACAAGACCAAAGAGGTATCGGGCGGTGTCGGCAAATTTCTCAAGGGCGCAGAAGAGAAAAAAGGGGAATAATACACCTTAATGTCCATATTTATGATTGAGGCCGGCGTGGCGGATTAACCGTTCATGATATGAACAGATTATTGGTGGAAAAATTCGGGTCGCTGGTAAGATTTACCCCCATCCGCCTTAAACCCGCTTCATCCCCGGGCGTAGGAATATGCGTCATGTGAATTTCGCATTCCCGCAGTTCCTTTAGTTTTTCCAGCGCCAATTCCGCTGCCGGATTTGTTGTCGAAGAGATGCTCAGCGCAATCAGCGCCTCTTCCAGGTCCAGGCTCACGTTCCTTTCATCAAGGATCTCCGTTTTCAGCTTGCGGATCGAATCGGTGATGTTGGCCGGCAGTAATTTTATTTTTTCCGGAATGCCCGCCAAGTGCTTGATTGCGTTAATGACTGAGCTGGAGGCGGCGTGCATGAGCGGTGAATTGCTGCCGGTAATAATCGTGCCGTCTTTCAGCTCAATGGCTGCTCCGCAATAGATGCCTTCATTCCCCTTATCGCGTTCCATTGCGTTGGTAGCGGCATCGCGTGCCGGTTTTACTACTCTTCTGTCTTCCACTTTGAGATTGAAATCATTGACGAAGAGCTCCACCCGCTGCACCGTTTCTTTGTCGGCGAATCCCATTGCGTATTCGCAGCGGTAGCGGAAATAGCGTCTGATGATTTCCTGCTTGGCCGCTTCCCTGGTAACTTCATCATTTATAATGGCAAAGCCGGCACGATTCACGCCCATATCGGTCGGCGAGCGATAAAAAGATTCCCGGCCGGTAATTTTTTCCAGGATCCTTTTTAGTACGGGAAAGACTTCCACATCACGGTTGTAATTGACCGATTTTTCACCGTATGCTTCGAGATGAAAAGGGTCGATTTGATTGAAGTCGCGAATGTCGGCGGTTGCCGCTTCGTAAGCCACATTTACGGGATGCTTTAAGGGAATATTCCAGATGGGAAAAGTTTCGAATTTTGCATAGCCGGATTTAATGCCTCTCTTGTAGTCGTGGTAAAGCTGCGAGAGGCAGGTGGCCAGTTTCCCGCTGCCCGGCCCCGGTCCGGTAACGATGACGAGCGGCTTGTCCGTTTCGATGTATTCATTTATTCCGTAACCTTCGTCGCTGACTATTAATTCGACGTTGGTCGGATATCCCTTGGTGTAGCGATGAGTGAAAACCTTGATATTTCTTCTTTCCAGTTTGTTTTTGAAAAGGATGGCGGAGGGCTGATTTTCGAACCTGGTGATTACGACGCCCATTACTTCAATGTTCCAGCCCCGCAAGTCATCGATTAATTTCATTGCGTCCGAATCATATGTTATACCGAAATCGGCTCGGATTTTTTTCCTTTCGATGTCTCCGGCATAGATGCAGAGGATGATATTAGCCCGGTCTTTCAACTCCTTAATCAATCTCATTTTTACATTGGGATCATAGCCGGGTAGTACGCGCGCCGCATGATAATCAAAAAGAAGTTTACCGCCGAATTCCAGATAGAGCTTATTGTTGAATCTTCCCACGCGCTGAAGAATTTCCGCCGTTTGTTCTTTGATATATTTTTCATTATCGAAGCCTTTGTTTTGAAAAATCATTTCTATTGCCAGCGCCTCCCGTTATAAAGTCGATTTTACGAATTGGAGCAAAATTGCATTTTATAAATTACGTTAACGAAGCTTTTCATATATCAATCGCCGTTATTTCGCCAAATATTTCTCTGATAAAAAATAAAGTATGCTTTGGCGGTAAATCGGTGGGAAGGCGGCGCGAAAGGGTTTGATTTAAATCTTTCCGCGGTAAAAGATCAAGGCGATGTCTCCTATCGATCGGAGAACGTTTAAAGAAGGTTGATCTCCATGGCGCGCACGGGACAGGCCGATACGCAAAGCTCGCAGCCGTTGCATCTTTCGGGATCAAAGACGACTTTCGTGGTTTGCTTTTCGAACGATAAAGCGCCGGTTGGACAAAAAGCGGTGCAGGCGCCGCAATGGACGCATTTCTCGGTGTTTTGACTGACGCTTTTGGATAAGGGTTCTACTTTGAGCCCTTTTTCTTTGAGAAAATTGATTCCCTGATCGAAATTTTCTTTGCGTCCGCTCAGTTCGAGAACGATAACGCCTTCGCGGCGCGGGAATATCCGCGCTTTCAGAATGTTAAAAATCAAATCGTATTGCTTGACGAGCTGACAGATGATCGGCTGATCAATAATATCCGGTGTATAGCGAATAACGATTTTTTTTGAGTACATATCCAGTATCTTCGCGTCTCTAAATGGGCGGTATGTTAAGAGATAGAAGCAATATTGTCAAGGCAATTTATCTTCCCGTACGCAAGGCGCCGGCTCTTTCCGGCAGGGTGCTGCAAGGTGCGTGCAATCCCGACAATACTTCCGGGTATAAATGACTTGACTTTCAGTCCGCATTTGATACCGTTTCCGGGCCGGCGCTATGTGCCATGAATGTCATAGAAAATATTCATAAAAACCGATGGGGAGATTACAATTGTCCGGTCGTATTGTTGTTTTGACGGAAGAAATCGCCAACAGAATCGCCGCCGGGGAAGTAGTGGAAAGGCCTGCTTCCATTGTCAAGGAACTTGTGGAAAATTCCATTGATGCCGGAGCGAGTGACATAAGGGTGGAACTGGAGAACGGGGGCTGCGCGGCCATAGCCGTAATCGACAATGGTTCGGGAATCGAATACGAGGACGTTGCACTGGTTTTTGAACGGCATGCCACCAGCAAAATCCGGCACTTCGATGATCTTTACCGGGTGTCTTCGTTCGGTTTTCGCGGCGAAGCCATGCCCAGTATCGCTTCCATCGCCCGGGTGGAATTGCTGACGCGACGTCCGCAGGATCTGGCCGGCGCAAAAGCCGTCGTGGAGGCGGGCGTTATAAAGGAAATTGCTCCCGCCGGCTGTGCTGCCGGGACGCAAATCCGCGTGACGAGAATATTCGAAAATGTTCCGGCCCGCCGTAAGTTTTTGAAGACCGCAGCGACCGAGCAGGGGTCGTGTCTGGATGCCATCACGCGCCTGGCGCTGGCGCATCCGGAGGTGCGGTTTCAGACAGCGGCCAACGGCCGGGAAATATTCACGGCGCCGGCAGCGCAGGATGCCTCCGCAAGAATCGCCATGGTCATGGGAGCCGATTTTGCCGATCATTGCTCGTCCGTGGCTGCGCAAAAGGAAAATATAATGCTGGCGGGCTTTATTTCACGCCCTGAATTTACCCGATCCAATTCCAAAAACATTTTTTTGTTCGTCAATAAACGCTTTGTGCGGGACAACAGCGTGACGCACGCCGTGCTCACGGCCTATCGCCAGATTATCGAAGCACGGCGTTATCCGGCTGCCGTTTTGTTTATTGATTTGCCGGCCGGCGATGTTGATGTTAATGTTCATCCGGCGAAGATGGAAGTCCGTTTCCGGGATTCCCGCAGCGTTTACGAACTGGTTTCCCGGGCAATTGCGCAGAGCCTTGCTGCCGGGGAGTCGGGACCGGGCGGCTTTATCTACAGGCTGACACCACGCGAAACGGTACCGGCGGCAGGTTCATTCCGGCCTGCCGGATTATATTCCCGGCAGAATCTGCAAAATGCCGTCTTTAGCGATCTGCTGTCGTGCCCTGTACCGCCAGCGCCGGGAGTGAAGGAAGCGGCGGTGCCTTTCAGCGGCGGCGCCGAAAGGGAACCGGTGGATTTTGCCGGCGTTTGCTATCTGGGACAAGTTGCCGGAACTTATCTGGTCTTCTCCCGGAACGACGGATTGCTGTTGATTGATCAGCATGCCGCTCATGAAAGAATAGTGCTGGAAAGATTGAAGAAATCAGCGGAACAGAAAATCGTCAGCCAGCCGTTGCTCTTACCGGAAGTTGTCAGCTTGAGTCCCGGTCAAACGGCGCTTTTCTCCGAATACATCGATTTCTTGAGGGAAATCGGCCTGGAAGTGGAGGTGTTCGGCCGCGATGCCGTTGTAGTTAAGGCTCTGCCGGCGATTTTGCCGCAAACGCAAGCCCCTGCGATCGTTGCCGATATTGCCGATCAAATGACTGCTTTTAATCAGCTGCCCGATCTGCAGGAAAGGAAAGAAAAAATACTGGCTTCACTGGCCTGCCGTTCCGCCGTCAAAGCCAACAGTGTGCTTACGGCGGAAGAAGTGACGGCACTCTGCCGCGATCTTGCGGCAATACCAAACAACATGACCTGCCCGCACGGCCGTCCGATCAGCATCAGTTTTTCCTTAAATGAAATTGAAAGGATGTTTAAGAGAAAGTAGGAAATGATCAAATTGCCTCTGGTGATAATCAATTCGCCCACCGCGACCGGCAAAACAGAGTTGGCCATTGATCTGGCCTTGAACTGTGGCGGAGAGATTATCAGCGCCGATTCCCTGCAGGTTTACCGGTATTTGGACATTGGCACGGCAAAACCGGCTATTGAAGAAAGAAACAGGGTGAAACATCATTTAATCGATGTTGTTGATCCTGATGAAGAATTCAACGCGGCTCTCTTTGCAGAGCAGGCTAGTGAAATAATTAAGAATTTGTCCGAAGCGCATAAACCGTCTTTTCTTGTCGGCGGAACCGGTCTTTATATCAGGGCGCTGACCTGCGGCATTATTGAAACACCGAAAGTCGATGAAAGTATAAGAAATCATTACCGCGGATTGTGTGATGCGCATGGCAAAGACTATTTGTACGGGCTTTTGCAGCAAAAGGACGCCGAAGCCGCCCGCAGAATAAATCCGAATGATTCCGTGCGGATCATTCGGGCATTGGAAGTACTGGAACAAACAGGAGAATCCATTGTTGCGATGCAAAAAAGGCATTCCTTTAGCTCCGGAAGATACTCGACATTTAAAATAGGCTTGCAGACGACGCGTGCGGAACTGAAAAAGAAAATAGCCGCGAGGACGGATAAAATGGTTGCGGCGGGACTTCTGGAAGAAGTCAGAAGCCTGCTGGCACGCGGTTATAATGCGAATCTCAAGCCGCTGCAGTCGTTGGGCTATCGGCAGGTTATCGGTTTCCTGCAAGGCGCCTCCAGCTGGGAAAAAACCGTCGAGCTGATCAAGCGCGAAACCTGGCTCTATGCCAAACGGCAGATGACCTGGTTTGCCGCCGACAAGGAAATAAAATGGTATTCTCCCGATGCACGATCTGCTATAGAAAATGACGTGGCGTTGTTTTTAAAAGAGGCGGTCCGCATTTAAGGGGAATGCAATATTGCTTGACTTCGCAAGCCTCTGCGGCTAATGATAAAGCATAGTTGACCTCTGAAAAAACTTTTTTATTGAGGGCGCCGTAGCGCCTTTGGTGAAAGGAGAATCGTATGATGCAGCACATGAGAATGAATAATTTAGTTGCTCTTTTCATTTGTTTTACGGTGGTTTTGCTTCTGATTTCCTGCG
>CAYYBK010000136.1:0-5769 GCA_964470015.1 uncultured Syntrophales bacterium | reverse complement strand
GGGCATAACAATCAAGGTGGCGGGTTCAGCCGCCCAGAACGCTGTCGCCCGCACGGACTATACCGATACGATCACGATGCTGATCAGTTATTAGCAAAACAGTTTGACGTTAACTGTTTTTCCGATCTATTATTTTAAAAGGCCGGCGCAAGGTTTTCTTTTTTATATTTAGCAAATACTAAAGTAATTAATTTTATTAGAGATTATGAAAAGATACGTCCTTTTATTCATATTTTTCCTTGGATTCATCGGAACGGCGAGCCCCCTGCGGGCGGCAACAACCATTACGCCGTCAAGCGGCGCCATTTCCCCCAACGCTACGCTGGGCGTGGCCTATACGTCAACAACTACCATTGTCGCCTCCGGCGGTGTGGTAAATAACAGGAAGCCATATACCTGGTCTTCTTCAGGTCTGCCTGCGGGACTAACACTGACCACTTCGGGAACTTATAACGCTAATTGCAAAATTACGGGTACGCCGACGGTTTCCGGCACCAATTTACCCTTCACCATCACCGTCAAAGACAGAAAGAATGTCGCTGCAACCGGTAGTTACACGATTACAATCACGGCCGGGGTCAGTTGCTCTTTCGTTGGCGGCAGCACCGGCAGCATTTCCTTCGGCGGCATTGATCCCACAAGCGTCGGCACCGTTACCGGAGCAGTAATCTCACCGCAATTTACCTGCACGCCTGCCGGGACGGCTTATACGATAACGGTAAACCCGGCCGCCGGCTGGCAGCTCTCTTCCGGCGCCAATACCCTGGGCTATACGCTCGGCACCGCCGCGAGCGGAACCTATGCCGGCAGCGCCGTAAGCGTTTTTACGGGTAGCGGCAGCACCATCACCCAGGGGCAATACGTCAACGCGCCGGCCGGCACTTACACCAACGGTTCGGCCGTGAATGTCACCATCGGTTACAGCGGCGGAACGCTTGTCGCCTCCCTGCCGATCAGCAGCGTCACCGGGACGGTGCAGAGTTCGTGCGCGGTAACCGGCAGCTCCTCCCTGATTTTCGGCACCGTGGACGCGGTGGCCCAGGCGGGCGGAGCGAGCGCAACGGTCACGACTTCCGCCATCAAATGCACGATGGGTAGTTCCGTGACGGTAACAAGCGACGGCGGGTTAAACTATTCCGGAACGCCCCGACTCAAAAACACCGCCACTGATTACATAAAGTATAATATCAGTTTCAACAGCCCGATTACCGGCGCGGGCGGAGCGACAAATATCAGCGGGAATCTTGCGCTGAGCGCGGCCATTCCCGCCGGAGCGCTTGACAATGCTCCGGCCGGCCTGTATAATGATACGCTAACATTAACGGTAAGTTATTAAAGGCAGCTGGTGGGCAGTGTCGCGTAACTTTTTCTCCGGTTACAGAGACGAATCTAAATTTGAGATAGGTGCTTATTGAAGAAGCAGGCCGGGATGGAAGCAGCTAAAATATCCGGCAGGCCTGACTGTGAGGCAACCAAATGGAAAAATTTTACGGCAGTAATTTTTGCATGCTAAAATGGCAGGGCATATTAATCAAGATTTTTGCGGTATTGTTCATCGGGTTAGCGGTTAACGCGGCCTTTACTTCCCGCGTCATTGCCGCTGATTTTCAAATCCAGCCGATGACGATGGAGTTGGGACGCAACGCCAAGAGCGGCGTCTTCTCTGTAATCAACAACGGAAATGAAAAAATCGATTTTCAGGTTTCGGTCCAGGAATGGACACAAGATGAAAAGGGCAAGGACGTTTTTGCCGAAACGCAGGACATCGTGTTCTTTCCCAAGGTCATGTTTGTGGAGCCAAACTCCCAGCGCGCCATCAGAATCGGCTTGAAGGCGCCGCTTTCCGTAAAGGAGAAAACCTACCGGATTTTCGTCCAGGAAATTCCCACACCGAAAAAAGTCCCGGATGATCCGGCAAAGGCGATCAAGGCCGGGGTAACCATCGCCTTCCGCTTTTCCATGCCGATCTTCGTCAAGCCGGCAGCACCGCAGGAAAGTTATGCAATCAACAAGATAGAAATGTCCAGGGGCGCGGTAAAGGCGCTCGTAGCGAATACCGGTAACGTGCATGTAAAACTGCGTACCGTGAAATTCATTGGTAAAAGCGACAACGGAGAAGAAATTTTTTCCAAGGAAGTTGCCGGCTGGTATATCCTGCACGGTTTGACGCTTCCTTATACAACAGATATTCCGCAGGGATTGTGTGCGAAACTGGCCCAAATCGACGTAAGTGCACAGACGGAAAATGAAAACATAACCGGGACCCTTAATGTTAAGAATGATATGTGCACACAATAATCATTTATTTTCTGCTAAAATCAGCCGCTTAAAATTTTTACAGCCGGGCAATTTTTTTTTTGATCGGCATCACCGTATTAATCTTTTGCGTCATCATGCCGGGATTGCCGGCTGATGCACAGGCGGCGGAAGCTTCATCCGCCGTAAAAAAGCTGGAATACGGCACGGCGCCGGCGGCATCTGCGCCCGCCACAACTTCCATCGTGGTCGGCGTTTTCGTCAATACGCAGGCAAAAGGCGATTTTTTCGCCGAGCTTGATCGGGAACATAATTTGTATTTGGCCGCGGAAGACGCCCGGGCGCTGAAACTGCAGTTTCCCGATGAAAAAATCGTCATCATCAGGGGGGACGAACAGTATGTGCCGCTGGCCGCGCTGCTGGACGTAAGTTACACTTTTGACGAACAGAAATTAACCGTGGCCATCATCGGCAAGACAACAGAATCAGGAAAAACCGCCGTCGATCTTTTTTCCCTCAAAAGCTCCGTCAAAAACATTTACTATCCGCGGGAAACAAGCGCTTTCCTCAATTATGGGCTGAATTATTATCATACGAATACCAGCGGTTCGCAGTCATTTTCCGTTACGAATAAACTGGGAGTAAGGACCGGCGACGTTTTTTTTGTCTCCGATTCCCTTTACACCAAAACCAGTGCCGACGATAAGTTCACCCGCCTGCAGAGCAGCGCTACTTATGAACGCCGGAACGATCTGCAGTGGTTTGTTCTGGGAGACCAGTACGCCAGTTCCGGGGAGCTGGGCAGCACGCTCAATATCGGCGGTTTCGGCTTTTCCAAAGTTTACCGGCTGGATCCATTTTACATCACCCAGCCGGTAATGGACCTCCGCGGATCGGTTATCTTCCCGACGCAGGCCGAAATATATCTGGACGGTGTTTTAATCGGCAAACAGACGATCGCGCCCGGCTCATTCGATTTGAAGAATCTTTACTCGAACACGGGAGCGCATAATGTGGAAGTGCTGCTGCGCGACCCTTTCGGAAATGTGCAGAAAATTTCCTATCTGGCCTATTTCAGTTCGCAGCTGCTCCGGGAGGGTCTGCACGAATACAGCTATAATATCGGATTTCTGCGAGAAAATTATGGAATTGAAAGCGACAGGTACAATAAACCGGCCTTTTCACTATTCCATCACTACGGCGTAACAAATTCATTGAACGTCGGCGCACGCGCCGAAGGCTCCGATGGAATATACAACGGCGGCGCTTCCCTGTCTTTGCTGGTGCCCCGCGCCGGCAGCTTCCATATTTCCCTGGCCGGCAGCAAGACAAACGGGGAAGAAGGCATCGCCGCTTCGCTGCAGCATTCCTATCAGATTGGCAGCTTCAACACGAATGTTCTCCTGCGCAGCTTCTCTCGCGATTACACGACCGTGACAACGCTCCCTTCCCCGCAGATGACGGAATATGAATGGAACGTGGGACTTGGTTTTTTATTAAACCCGCTGGGTAACTTTACCTTTTCCTATTCCAACAAGAATGCATATGATGACACGACGACCCGGATTTTCTCCGTAAACTATTCCCGGTCTCTCTATAAGACGATCAGCCTCTTTGCCACCGCTTCGGCTACTCATTCCACCGATACGAATTACAGTTGTTTTGCCGGCCTGAACTTTGAATTTGGCCAAGGGCTGCGCGGTTCGGCGCAGGCAAGTAGCAGCAGCGGCGGCGTGAATACGGAAACCTTGCAGCTGCAGAAAGACATGCCTGTCGGCGAAGGTTTAGGCTACCGCGCATCAGTCAGCCGGTCAGAGACGGAAGCCAACATTACAACTTCCTACAATCCCTATATCCAGTATAACGGCAAATACGGCATATATTCTCTCAATGCTACGATCAACGACACCTATCACGGCGCAAGCACTGAAATGTACGATCTTTCCGCCTCCGGCTCCATGGTTTATGCCGGCGGATTCTTCGGCCTTTCCCGTCCGGTCAGCGACAGCTTCGGCATTGTCATGGTCGGGGATAAAGTGGCCGGCGCCGCAGTAATAAAGGACGGCCAGGATATGGGCAAGACGGACTCTTCCGGACGGCTGGTGGTCCCGACGCTGACCTCCTACGGCCGCAACCAGGTTACGCTGGATGCCAAAACCATTCCGCTCGATTACAGCATTTCGGGCGTGAATATGCTCCTTTCGCCTTCATTGTGGAGCGGCTCCTGCATCGCTTTTGCCGCCCAGAAGCTGCACGCAATCACCGGTACGCTGCTGCTGCAAAAAGAAGATGAAAAGATACCGCTCGAGTATGTTGAAATAGCAATAACAATAGGTGACCGGAAAGTGTCTTATCCGACAGGAAAAGGAGGAGAATTTTATATAGAAAACGCGCTTCCGGAAGAACCGGCAGCCGCCGTCACCGACAAATACAGCTGCCGGGCCATTGCCGAACGCCGGCAGGCCGGGGGGAATATCATTCCCGCCGGTACTTACCCGGCGGAAGTGGAATACAAAGGAGGCCGCTGCGGCTTCATGATTACCTTTCCCGTAGCCGAGGAAGCCATTACCGACCGCGGAGAAATTTACTGCACGCCCACGGGGGCATCCACCAATATACAAAATCCAAAACCGGAAAATCCGCGTACGACGCGGAAAAGAACTTATGACGAAGATAGCTCGCCGGCGCGAAGCACCAATGAAGGACTCACCGCTGCATTCCCTCAGGGGGAAGGCGTCTCCGCCGGCGACAGAGAAATAACCGCGTTAATCTCCCGCTGGGTAACCAGCTGGACATCCGGCGATATGCAAGAATATAGCGATTGCTATGCTTCTGCTTTCAAGTCGCGGCACATGAACCGGCCGGAATGGATCGCTTATAAAAAAGCTGTTCGTCAGCGCAGCGCAAACATAAGTATCCGCCTGGAAAATCTTCGCGTAAACGGCAATGAAACGGATGCCACGGCATCATTCATTCAGCATTACAGCTCTTCACTTCTCCAGAGTAAAACCAGTAAAACACTGGATATCAGAAAAACAGACGGTAAATGGAAGATTTTCCGGGAAATCATCTGATTTAGTACCAATTATTTCGAATAGATAACTGTTTAAGGCGGGCATAAAAGAGAAACATTTTTTTACCCGCACCGGCAGGATAATGCAAATCCCGCGGCTTAAAAAAGTTGCCGCTCACTCTTAACTTTATAATTTTGGCAAATATGGTATAATATAATCAATCAGAGACGAACCAGGCGGTTTGAAAAATCTCCGGGGAGCCGTCCGCAAAAAGTGGGAAAAAGCGGGTTTACTTTTTAAAAGTAAAACATTCATTTTTTTAAAACATTTTTTAGCTGTCGCATTTATCGACCGATATCTTCCGTAAGATCATTCTGTTCCGGGTATTGAAAACAGACATTTAAAAACTTTACGGTGATTATGGAAGCAATAACGGCACCAGAAAAAAAACAACCAAACTGGAGATGGAGTTTAATAAAATATCTCCTGGATAAAATTC
>CAYYBK010000135.1:3716-5775 GCA_964470015.1 uncultured Syntrophales bacterium | reverse complement strand
CTTACCTAAAAAGCTTACCTGTGGATGCTTCGCACAAATACGACCTGATGGAGCATAACCGTTGTGTTCTTTGCGGACGCTGTATTCGTGCTTGCGGAGAACTGGTGGCCAATCATACTCTTGGCTTAAGGCAGCGCGGTACGGAAAGCATGATTCATGCCGATGCCAGTATCCCGCTGGGAGAATCTTCATGCGTATCCTGCGGTACGTGTCTGCAGGTTTGTCCGACCGGCGCATTGACCGATAAACAAAGTTCCTTCATGGGGCGGGAGAGTCAGACGCAGAAAATTAAAAGCACCTGCAGCCAATGCAGCATAGGTTGTGGTATGGAAGTGGTGACCCGTAACGGCAATGTTTTGCGCCTTACCGGCGATTGGGATTCCCCGGTAAACAGAGGGCTGCTCTGCGTACATGGGCGTTTTAAACCGATTAATGAAATACGCCAGCGCATTTCCACGCCGCTTTTAAAAAACAAGAGAAAACTGGAACCGGCAACCTGGATGCAGGCGATACAAACGTTGGCGAAAAAAATCGGTGCCACCGATACCGAAGAAACAGGGTTGCTGATATCTACTCATGCTACCAATGAGGCACTTTATTTAATTAATGAATTATTCCGGAAGGCACTGAAAGTGAACAACATTGGCCTGCTGAACAAAACCGCGCCGAAGATTACCGGGAAAAAGCATGGCGTACTCAAAGATATAGACGCCAGTGATATCATTTTGTTGATCGGAGCGGACCCTGTTAAAAAGCAGCCTGTCGCCTCATTCATTATTAAGCGTGCTGTTGATCGCGGAGCCCGCCTCCTGATTGTCGACGAAAAAGAAAACGGGCTGGCGCCTTTTGCTTATATGAATCTCGGTTATGACGAAATCGATGCGGCCCTCGAGATTATCGACCGCGCGGAACATCCTGTTGTTCTCTATGGAGCGGATATAAACGCTAAAGGCATAACAGGATTGAAGAAAATAAATAATGATAAAGCGTCTTTCATTGCCGTTGAATCCGGAGTAAACACCCGTGCCGCATCGGCGATGAAAATGAACAATGAATTCAAGCCGTCCGGCGTCAAATTGCTTTATATCCTGACCGGTGAGGGAAATTTCGACGCTACCGAATTGATCAAGGAAATTCCGAAAAAAGCCTTTGTTGTTGTTCAGGCTAGTTTCATGTCTTCACTTGCAGAACGGGCTGATTTAGTGCTACCTGCCGCCATTTGGTCAGAACGTTCGGGAAGCATCACAAACACGGAAGGTCGTGTACAGCAGGTAAATAAAGCCGTAGAACCGTTGGGGGAAGCGAAAGCGGATTGGGAAGTTTTTTCTCTGTTAGCAGAAAAATTGGGCAAAAAGATCGACATTTCCGTGGATGAAATTTCGGCTCAGATGACCCGATTGGTTAAATGAAAGGAGAATCTAAATGGCTAAGGTCAAGATTGCCACAGATTGGCTGGCGGGCTGTGCCGGATGTCATATGTCATTTCTTGATATCGACGAGCGTATTGTTGCTTTATCGGAGTTAGTTGAATTTACTTCCAGCCCGATAACTGATCTGAAGCATCCTCCGAAAGAAGGCGTAACTGTTGGCATTCTCGAGGGAGCGATTTGCAACACACATAATGTAGAAGTTGCCAAACAGATGCGCGAACGTTGCGATATCCTCATTGCTGTCGGTGATTGCGCAACCTTTGGCGGGGTTCCGGCAATGCGTAATATGGTTGGAACCGACGCGGCATTGAGGCGTGCCTACTTAGAAACAGAGAGCACCGTTGACGGTCTTATTCCGGATTCTCCAGAACTTGGCAAGCCGCTACAGATAGTTACGGCGGTTGATAAAGTGGTAAAAGTTGATCTCTTTATTCCGGGATGCCCGCCGCGTGCGGATGCGTTTTTTTATGCATTATCGGAGCTTCTTGCCGGGCGTACGCCTGTGATTTTACCGCCCGAAATTTTTACATACGATTAGAGGAGAAATACTATGGGGCGCAAAATAACTATTGAACCTGTGACACGCATCGAGGGTCATGGCCGGGTGACAATCCACCTTAACGACCAGG
>CAYYBK010000135.1:0-3706 GCA_964470015.1 uncultured Syntrophales bacterium | reverse complement strand
TTTGTGAGGGACGACCTTACTACGAAATGCCTCAGATAACCCAGCGCATTTGTGGTATTTGCCCGATTAGCCACCACTTGGCAGCGGCAAAAGCCTGCGATGCCGTTGCGCGTGTGGAGGTACCGCGCACGGCCCGGTTATTGCGGGAGTTGATGCATATGGGGCAGGTTGTCCAGTCACACGCCCTGCATTTTTTCCATCTGGCTGCACCTGATCTGCTCTTTGGCTTTGATGCTGATCCGGCGACGCGCAACGTATTCCGCATCATCAAGGAAAACCCGAAATTGGCCTTGAAAGCGGTGAATCTGCGTCGTTACGGACAACAGATTATTGAGAGACTGGGCGGAAAACGCGTTCATGCTAATTTTACCGTTGCCGGAGGAGTTAATGCCGCTTTGACGGAGGAAAACCGCAGAGCAATTGCCGGCGAACTAAAAGAGATGATCGCCATCAGCAGGGAGGCTATAAGAATTGCCAAAGGATGGCTGGAAGCCAACAAGGAAGCGGCTGCATCGTTTGCTTCTTTCCCTTCCAATTATATGGGGTTGGTCGATAAAGAAGGCGGGCTGCAACTTTACGACGGCGAAATAAGAATAAAAGATACCCAGGGTAAATTCCTCGCCCAGTTTAAACCGGAACATTACCTGTCGTATATCGCTGAACACGTGGAATCATGGTCATTTCTAAAGCACCCGTATTATCGTAAGCTGGGTTGGCCGCAGGGCTTTTTCCGCGTCGGACCATTAGGTCGTCTTAATGTCATCGATAAAATCGGCACGCCATTGGCCGATGAAGAATTTAAGCTTTTCCGGCAGATCAACGGTGGCCAGCCGGTTGAAGGTTCCCTCTATTACCATTATGCCCGGGTTATTGAAGTGCTCTATGGTCTGGAGCGCATTGGTCAGCTCTTGGATGATCCCGATATCTTGTCTAACAATGTACGCGCGAATATGTCTCTGGAAAAGCTCCCCAGCCAGGGAGTCGGTGTAATCGAAGCTCCGCGGGGGACTCTTTTTCACGATTACGGTACCGACGAGCATGGCCAGCTCACGAGAGTAAACCTAATTGTAGCCACGGGAAACAACAATTGGGCGATGCATACGGCGGCAGGCCAGGTCGCAAAAGCTTTTGTCGACGGCAACAGGCTTAGCGAGGGGATGTTGAACCGCGTGGAAGCGGCCATTCGCTGCTATGATCCCTGTTTGTCGTGCTCAACGCATGCACTGGGGAGAATGCCGCTGGAAATCACGCTCAAGGCGTCAGACGGCACGGTACTGGACCGCATCAGCCGTTGAAAGAGACGGCAGGATTAAATAACAGCCAGCAGGCGGATAGGCGAAAGCTTATCCGCTTTATTTTTGAGGAGTGCTTTTATGTTCCGGACCATCGTAGTCGGATACGGCAATATCGACCGCGCTGATGACGGCGTCGCCTATGTATTGATCAACATTCTGCGGCGAAACTTGGGGCAGAAAGTATTAAGCGAAGGGGATACCGGACTAGAAGAACTTGGGTTACCAGTTGATTCCATATTCTTATCACAACTGATGCCGGAAATCATGGAAACACTTGCCGCTTATGATCGGATTATTTTTGTGGATGCGCATGTCGATGCCGGAGCGGGGGATTTGAACTGTTTAAAAGTTACACCGGAATACGGCATTGCAAGCTTTACCCATCACATGACGCCAGCCGGCATTTTGGCTTTTTTGCAATTGCTTTATAATCGGGACCCGGCAAGCTACATCGTATCAGTCCGCGGATTTGACTTCGATTTCAAACGGGAACTTTCTTCGGCAACAAGCGGACTAATACGTCCGGCCGTCGAAAAAATTTTGCAATTACTGCAGGCTGACTGCATAAATGTTTGAAACAATCATCCCCTCGCCGCAGCAGCATTTCCGGTTTTGCTGAATAAGAGTGTCTAATTTTTACGACGCTTGTTTTGGTTTGCGGAACTTCTTTTGCGGAAGCGGGAAAAGTCCGGTTTTCTCTTTTCCATAAAGGCCGTTTTGCCTTCCAGCGATTCGTCTGTTTCATAATACATGCTGAGTCCGCCGACACCCAGATTGGAAACACCGATAACGCCGTCCGTTTCGCCATGAAAGGCATACTTGAGCATCTTCAAGGCGACGGGACTTTTTTCCAGCAATTCCCGGCACCATTTTTCCACCTCTTCATCCAGTTTTTCCGGCGGCACAACAATGTTAACGAGTCCCATATCCTGTGCCTGTTGTGCTGTATAACGGCGGCAAAGATACCAGATTTCTTTGGCTTTCTTCATTCCTACCGCCCTTGCCAGATCTCCTGTCCCGTAACCGGGGTCGAAGCTTCCTACTTTTGGTCCGGCCTGACCGAACTGGGCTGTCGCGGAAGCGATGGACAGATCACAGACAATCTGAAAAACATTTCCTCCGCCGATTGCGTATCCATTAACCCTGGCGATAACCGGTTTGGGAATAGTGCGGATCAAAAGCGAAACCTGCTGCCAGCCCACCTCCAGCGGCAAAGCGGCGACGGTTCCGCCATATCCGCCCTTATCGCGTATCGACTGGTCGCCGCCTGTGCAGAATGCCTTGTCGCCGACGCCTGTAAGCACCACTACGCCCACGCTGTCATCGACCCAGGCATCTGTAAAGGCCTGTGTCAGTTCGTAGATGGTTACCGGAGTACATGCATTGTATTTATCCGGTCTGTTGATAGTGATTGTGGCAACTCCTTCGGTCTTGGTGTAAATTATTTCCTTGAATTCCATTTTTTAATCCGGCGCTCCCTTTCCTCCGCTCGGTGCTGCAAGCAGATTTACCTATCTGATTTTTTTAAATCGCTTAATCAAACCAGCCGTCGCCGATGTTCAGCCTTTTTAATTTTTCAACCAGCGTCGTACGGTTCAGATTAAGAAGTTTGGCCGCTCGGTTTTTCACCCCGCTGCTCATTTTCAAGGCTTTCAGCAAAAGTTCTCTTTCGAATTGGCTAACGTGATCGTTAAAACTAATACCATCTTCCGTGATTTCATGTAAGTAATGACTGCCGGTTGAGTTCTGCATATTGCGGAATTTCGGCGGCAGATCATCGACACAGACCTCGCCTTCTTCTTTCATCACAACAATCATTTCGATCAAGTTTTGGAGTTCGCGGACGTTACCTGGCCATGCGTATTTTTTGAAATAACTAACCGTCTCCGGTGCAATGCAGCGGACATTTTTCTTTTTTAATTTGTTAAAGGTGTCAAGAAAATGATTGGCCAGAATCAGGATATCGGAGCCGCGTTCCCGCAATGCCGGCAAATGAATCGGAATGACATTAATGCGGTAAAAAAGATCTTCACGGAATTTCTTCTCGGCGACCGCTCTTTCCAGATTCTGATTAGTTGCAGCGATGATGCGGACATCGGCATTGATTGTTTTTACGCCGCCGATGCGTTCGAACTGCTTTTCCTGAATTGCCCGCAGAACCTTGACCTGCAGCACCGGACTCATATCGCCTATTTCATCGAGAAAAATTGTTCCTCCCTGGGCCAGTTCAAAACGACCCAGGCGATTGCGGATTGCTCCGGTGAAAGCGCCCTTTTCATGGCCGAACAATTCGCTTTCCAGCAGGTCTTCCGGGATGGCGCCGCAATTTACCGAAATCATGGGCTGCTTGCTTCTTCCGCTTTTAAAGTGAATAGCCCGGGCGACAAGCTCTTTTCCGGTACCGCTTTCAC
>CAYYBK010000134.1:0-5794 GCA_964470015.1 uncultured Syntrophales bacterium | reverse complement strand
CAGCGGGAATCCGCAGGAAAAGCAAGATAAGCCTGACGTTGGAGAAATACAGCGTCGTCCAGGCGCTTAAAACCATCAACCGCTGCGATATCGCTCTGCTTTTGATCGATGCCGCGGAGGGCATCACCGAGCAGGACGCTAAAATCGCCGGGCTAGTCTACGAGCGCGGCAAGGCCTGCATCATCGTCGTGAACAAATGGGATATGATCGTCAAGGACAACGCCACCATAGGAAAGTACGTGGCAGACATTAAAGATAAACTTAAATTTATGGATTTCGCCCCGATAATTTTCATTTCGGCGATCACCGGGCAGCGCGCGCCGAAAATATTTACCATTATCGAAGATGTTTACGCCCAGTACACAAAAAGAGTGGGCACAGCTCAGCTCAACGCCCTCCTGGAAAAATCAGTTCAGCGCAACCCCCTGGCCCGCCGCCAGGGACGCGAGCAGCATATTGCTTATGCCACGCAAACTGGTATAAAACCGCCGACTTTTGTTTTTTTTGTCAGCAGCGTCCAGGGCATTCATTTCTCCTATGAGCGTTATCTGCAAAACCAGATCCGCTCTCAGCTGGGGTTTGATCAAGTCCCCCTGAAAATAATTTTGCGCAAAAAAAGATAGCGTCCGCCGTGTGCCGCGCCGCCGGACGGCACATTCGATTTGACAGTTCCGCTTATTTTTTCTATATACCCGCCGACAAACGGGGATTTGGAATGATTTATTTAAGAAACGTTAGCCTGTCTTTTCTGGATAGAAAGCTTTTCGACGGCATCAACTGGACAATCCATCCGAAAAGCCGAATCGGTCTTGTCGGCGATAACGGCACGGGAAAAACAACTCTTTTCCGGACAATCATGGAGCAGGTTCACCTCGATACCGGCACGATCGATATTCCGGACCGCAAAAAGAAAAAAATCGGCTACCTGCCGCAGGATCTGGTGGAACTGGAGCCGGTGAATTTAATCGAATTTTTGAAAAATAAAAGCGAAATCACCGCGCTGGAAGAATCGATCAAAAGTCTGGAGCAGCAGATGTCCCAGGCGCGGCAGCATACACCGGAATACAACCGCATCGCAAAAGAATATTCCGCAGAGATGGCCCGTTATAATGCCCGGGACGGCTATTCTTTCGAGGCCAGAGCCAAGCAAATCCTCAAAGGATTCGACTTTAGGGAAGATGATTTCCACAGAAACTGCGCGCTGTTTTCGGGCGGCTGGAAAATGCGCATTTTGCTGGCATCCATCCTCCTTTCCCGGCCCGATATCATGCTGCTGGACGAGCCGACTAATCATTTAGACACGGAAAGTATGGAATGGCTGGAAAGCTATCTCAATGATTACGCGGGGACGATTATCGTCATCTCGCACGACCGTTTTTTCCTGGATAAAATAACCTCCCAAATTGCCGAACTCTCCGCCTGTCATCTCAATATTTATAAAGGTAATTATTCATACTATCTGCAGGAGAAGGAGCGCCGCCAGGCCGCCCTCAAGAAGGAACAGGAGCTGCAAAAGGCGCAGATAAGAAAGATCGAAGAATTCGTGGAACGCTTCCGCTATAAGGCAACAAAAGCCAGTCAGGTCCAAAGCCGGGTGAAAATGCTGGAAAAATTCGCGCCCGTTAGCCTGGAGGCAAAGGCCAAAACAGTCGTAATGAAATTCCCGGAAGGCAGGAAAAGCGCCCGCGAAGTGGTCAAAACCGTTAACCTTGATCATAGTTACGGTAACCTCCGTGTTATTAACGATTTTAATTTCACCCTGTTTCGCGGCGATAAAGTCGCCTTTGTCGGTATCAACGGCTCGGGAAAATCCACCTTGTCCAGATTGCTGAGTTTGACGGAAAAACCTTCGGCGGGCGTTGTCCAATATGGGAATGATGTCCACATGGCTTTTTTTTCGCAGGAAAGCGCGCAAAATCTGGCTTACGAAAATACAATCTGGGAAGAAATTGCAAAAACTCCCACGCGCGCCTCGGATCAGGAGAAACGCAATCTGCTGGGGGCCTTTCTTTTTTCGGGAGATGACATTCATAAGCCAGTGGCGGTTCTCTCGGGCGGTGAGAAATCCCGTCTCGCTCTCTTAAAAATTATGCTGCTGGATACCAATTTCCTGATTCTGGACGAACCGACGAACCATCTCGACCGGAAAACCAAGGATATTTTCCAGGATGCCCTGATTAATTATTCCGGCACGGTGGCCATCGTGTCCCACGACCGTTATTTTCTGGACAGGCTGGTCAACAAAGTCTTTGAATTGAAGGAGGGAGCGCTCCATTATTATCACGGCAATTACTCTTACTTTATCGAAAAACGTTCTGAAATAATTGGCGTAGCGGAAGAGAATGGGATTCCGCCGGCTAAAGATCAATCCTTTAAATCCAAGGAACAAAAAAGGCTGGAAGCGGAAGAAAGAAACCGCATCGCAAAAAAGAAAAATGCCTGGAAGAAGGAGTTGGCGGCTGCCGAGAACAAGATCGGACTGCTGGAAACAAAAAAGAACGCGCATGAAGCTAGGCTGTGCGACCCGCAAACACATAAGGACGCGGGGGAAATAAAGGCCCTCCATCAGGAATTAAAACTTATCAACTCCGAACTTGAACATGCCTACGACACCTGGACGGAGCTGCATACCAAACTCGAACAGTTCGAAGCGGGAAACCAGGACGATTTTTCCAACCGGCAGAAAACGGTATAGTATTCCGTCATGGAATACTTTCAGAACGATACTCAAATCGCCGTTGCTTATAAAATATCACAAGCGACAAACGCATCAAGCACCGTCGAGAGTCGTTTTTTCGGCATTCTGATACCAGGATACCGGATCGGAAAGAAATTCTTCCGTATCGCGCAGCGAAAGGAAATGCGTCCGCTCGATACCGGCCATCAGGTTGAAAAAAGCTTTTTCTTTGGGATCGGAACTGGCCTTTTCCAACTTTGTATAAAGATCTACGCCCCTGGCCTCGAAATCAATCGCCGTACGCACTGCTTTCAAATCGGTTTCGTCGCCCTTGATCCGTGCCGATTTTTTACCGGCCATCGCTTTTAAAATACTGCCCGCCAAAGAATTCTTAACTTTCAGGGGAACCGTCGCCGGCCATTTTTTCTGATTTTGCCATTTATCGTGCAACTTCTTTAAAATTTCATAGTGTTCCTTTTCTTCATTGGCTATCTGCTTGAACATATTCTTACCAGCCAGGTTTTTTGTTCTGGCGGCGTTAGCCATATAAAAGTCGTATTCTTTGCATTCATTTTCCAGCGCAAATTTCAACGCATCCATTCTTTTTTCCATTTGTTTCCTCCTCGTCCGGGTGTTCCCGTAAAAAAGAAATTCCACAAACCGGCATTTTGTCTTTTTCGCCTTGAACGTTAAGCCACCGTTTATTCGGCTGTACTTTTAACAATCAGGGTGATTTCCCTGCGGAAAAGCGGACACAATCAAAAACATTAAATTTAATTATTCCCTTGGCGCTTTTAAAAATTTTATGGAATTATAAAAGATACCGTTGATTAGAGCAATACCTTTTTCGTCCGGATGTTAAACGGAAAGCTGTTGTACGCGGACATCTTCTAGGGGGACATCGTTCGCGGAAGGAAAAGGGCTATTTGCGGAAAAGTTATCAGAAAGACCAGGCAGAAAACCATGGCGATAAAAAACGGAACGATACCGCGGAAGATCGTGTAAATAGGAACTTCCCGTGCAATACCGCTGATCACGAAAACATTGATGCCCACCGGCGGCGTAATCAAACCCATTTCGATGAACAGGGTAATCACCACTCCAAACCAGATCGGATCGAAGCCCATTTGCACGACAAGCGGAAAAACAACCGGCAGCGTCAAGACCATAATGGCCATTCCTTCCATCAGGCAACCAAGCATGATATAAGCCATACAGATGATCGATATGACCAAATATTCGTTGAGACCCAGACTGACTATGAATCGGGAAAGAGCTTCCGGAAGCTGGCTTATCGTCATAAAATAGCCCAAAATGTTTGCCCCGATCAGAATTGTAAAAACCATCGCGGTAGTCAGTGCGGTTTCATGCAGGGCGGAAAAAAGATTTTTGCGTTTAAAACGCTTCTGGAACAATGAAATCAGAAGAGCACCGCAGGCTCCGGCTCCCGCCGCTTCGGTCGGAGAAAACCAACCCGTGTATAAACCGCCGATAACCAGGATAAAAAGGAAAAGAACGCCGCCGGTATCTTTGAGTGCAATAAATTTCTCCGTCCAGGAAAAGCAAGGCCCCGGCGGTGCCAAAAGCGGATTTTTCCTGGTGAGGATATATATGGTGATCAAGAAAAGGAATGATAACAATATACCCGGCAGAATACCGGCGATAAAGAGCGCTCCGATCGGCTGTTCCGTTAATATGCCGTAAATAATCATAATTGCGCTGGGTGGAAGCAATATTCCCAGCGTACCTCCGGCGGCAACACACCCGGTAGCCAGGGCGCTGTCATAATTAAAACGCTTCATCTCCGGCAGAGCCACCATGCCCATAATCGCCGCCGTGGCCAAAGATGAACCGGATATGGCTGCAAAACAGGCGCAAGCCACAATTGTCGCCATAGCCAATCCTCCCGGCAGAAATCCGATCCAACGATACGCTGCCTGATACAAATGATATCCCATACCGGAAGAACTGGAAAACAAGCCCATCAGAATAAAAAGCGGAACAACTGTAAGCGTATAGGAAGCGGCTGTCTTATAGGCCGCCACACCGATCATGGAGATGCCGGCTTCCGGCGAAGCCAATAAAGCAAATCCCACAAAGCCGACAATGCCCATGGCAAAACCGATATTCATGCGTAAAAGCAGGAATACGATCATCAAAAAGATTCCCGCAAAGCCGACAATTAATTGATCCATATTCGCCACATATTCCGTAAAGCAACAATCATCCGGAAGAAAAGAACAATACTGAAAAGAATCAATGCAGCCGCACAAATGTAAACAAAAGGATGCTTGGGCAGCCACAAATCCAGCGTAACTTCTCCGGAAGACTTTATCAGGGCGGCATACCCGAAAACAGCGTAAGTAACGAAGCAATAAAAAACAAATCCGAGAGATTTAACAATTGCATCAATAATTGAGCGGTTTTTCAGCGCTATCTTGCTGACCAGCAAATCAATTTTGACATTGCGCCCTTTCAGTTCCCCCTCGGCCAGAGAAAAAAATACCGCTACCGCCATCATGAATTCGGATATTTCCAAAGTTCCCAGAATTCCTTTATTGAATATTTTTCTCAAAACAACATCCGCCACCGTCAGAATCATGAGTAAAAAAATTATACCCATACCCATGCAATTTACCGCATGGGAAATTCTGTAAAGCCAATTTACCTTTTCCTGTTTTTGCCTCATGAATACGCCGTCTTAAATTCAAAAACCACATTGATCGGATCAAGCATCCGACAGAGCCGAGCCGCCGTATTGTTAGTTGGTTTTTGTTGCAAGTTCCTGAACTTTATCCAGCAATTCCAGTGCCGGAATACCTTTTGCCGCATTTCTGGCAACCCAGTCGGCATCCATTTTTTTCACCTTTTCCCTGAACTTACGTTTTTCCTCCGTCGTCAGGAAATGAATCTTTATTTTTCCGACATTGTTTAAGCTCTTCATAGAAGTTTCGGCATAATCATCGTAAATTTTAGCCGCACGCAATCCTCTTTCTCTCCCTGCCGCCTTATCCAGAGCATTCCGCGCATAATCCGGTAACGAATCATACTTAGCCTTATTCATGATTACGGCCATGGGTGATATGTAAAAATCGATCAGTGTTGTATTTCTTATGA
>CAYYBK010000133.1:0-5795 GCA_964470015.1 uncultured Syntrophales bacterium | reverse complement strand
ATATGTGCGGACCATGCATGGTAACGCTCTGATTCCGAAAGGAGGATCAGGAAAGCGCATTATATCATTACTAAAAGAAAATCAGGTAATCGGCATCCTCAGCGATCAAAACGTCGCTGCGCGAGAAGGGGTGTTTGTCGATTTCTTCGGGCGTCCCGCCTGTACAGGTGTCGGGCTGGCCGTAATGGCTATGCGCTCCGGCGCCCCTGTTCTTCCCGGTTTCATGGCCAGACAAAAGTCGGGGAAATACCATCTTATCATAAAACCTGCAGTTGAAGCCGTCTGCACCGACGACTACGAAAACGATTTGCTGGTGAATACGCAACGTTTTACGAAAATCATTGAAGAGGTCGTCCGGGAATATCCGGAGCAGTGGTTCTGGCTGCATCAGCGGTGGAAAACCAAAAAACATCAGGAATAGAATACGGATGGTTTATTCGATTCCGAGTTTCTCTATCCGGTAGCGCAAAGAATCAAAGGTAACCTGTAACAACTCACCCGCTCTGGTTTTCGAACCTTTGGCTTTCTGCAGTGCTTTTTCGATAAATTTCTTTTCTATTTTATCCATTTCTTCATTCAGATTTATGCCTCTGTCGGGAATTTCAATATGGAGGTTTGTCGCTCCGCAAGTATTCGCTGAAAACAACAAATTTTCCGGCAAGATAATATTGGATGTTTCCATCGCCACACTGCGCTCAATAATATTCTCTAATTCGCGGACGTTCCCCGGAAAGGCATAATCCGTCAGCAATTCCATGGCATAAGAGGACATAGTCCGGATTTCCTTGTTGAACTCCCGGGCATATTTTTCGATAAAATGCCTGGCCAGAAGCGGAATATCTTCTTTGCGTTCCCGCAGGGGCGGCACTTGAATGGGAATAACATTAAGGCGAAAATATAAATCCTCCCGGAATTTCCCGCTCTTTACTTTCTCCGCCAGATTTTGATTGGTGGCGGAAATTATGCGCACATCGATTTTTATATCTTCCGTACCGCCGATGCGCCGGAAAGTTTTCTCCTGGACAACCCTTAAGAGCTTAACCTGCAATACCGGCGATAATTCCCCGATCTCGTCAAGAAAAATTGTTCCCAAGCGGGCCATTTCGAAAAGGCCCTGCTTGTCGGCATAAGCTCCCGTAAAAGAACCTTTCATATAGCCGAAAAATTCACTCTCCAACAGGTTTTCCGGAACGCCGCCGCAATTAATTATGACGATGGGCATTTTAGCGCGGGAGGAGTTTTCATGAATGGCCCGCGCCACCAGTTCTTTTCCCGTGCCGCTTTCCCCCAGAATCAATATATTTGCCGGGGTATCCGCTACTTTTCTGATTGTTGTGTAGATCTTCTGCATTTCCCGCGTGGCGCCGATCATATCGCAGAAGGATGACTCCTCCTTAGATTGTTTATTTTCTTTCTCGCTGACAATTCCTTTGTTCAGCAGGGCGGATTGAATAATTTTCTTCAATTCTTCGATGCTGCCGCCCTTCTCCACGTAGTCATAGGCACCTTCTTTCATAGCGTTTACGGCGGTCTCACCGGAGGCGAAAGCCGTAATCAGAATGACGATTGTCTCCGGATATAGATCCTTAATAGTTTTCAGAAATTCAATGCCGTCGATCTTCGGCATTTTCAAATCGGTAATCACCAAATCAAAAACTGTTTTCCGTAAGATATTCAGTGCCTTTACCGGGCTTTCGGCGCTGGTCACATCATAACCTTCCTTGCTCAGCATTATCTCGACAAGCTCTCTCATGCCCTGATCATCATCGACGACGAGAATTCTGGCCATAAAATGTATCTCCCTTTATCCCCTGATATTTTGCTCCTTATACCACGCTTTCTCTTCTGCTCGGTAACCAGACCCTGCAAACCGTACCCCGGTTCAGACCGCTTTCCAGATGTATTCTGCCGCCATAGCCGTCCACTATCCTGCTGACAATAGTCAAGCCCAAACCAGTTCCTTTATGTTTTTTGGTGAAAAATGGTTCAAAAACCTTCTCCATATCCTTTTCTTCAATACCCATGCCGGTATCGCCAACGTTGATTTCTATGACTTCCCGGGCATGATGCTTCATCGATCTGGTCAGGATAGAAAGAATCCCGCCCTCCTTCATCGCCTGAATTGCATTGAGCACGAGATTATTAATAACCTGCCTGATTTGCTCCCTGTTGGCAAAAATTATTACTCCATCGCCCAGGGAACAGTTGATCTTTATATCCGCCATCCAGTCAGCGGATAATTTCAAACTTTCCAGAATATCGGAAATGATGGAATTTATATCGACCATTTCACTGTTTAAAGGAATCGGCCGGGCCAACAGCAGGAAATCGCGAACAAAGCTATCCAATTGGTCTTTGCTGCGCAAGATTATCTTCATGAGGCGTTCATCTGTATCTTTCAGCTTCAAGCCCTGCTTCAGCAGTTCTATCGAACCCGTAATCGAAGCCAGCGGGTTTCTCATTTCGTGAGCCAGTCCGGCGGCCATTTCCCCGATCAGCGCCAGTCGTTTACTTTTTTCCAGGGTTTCTTCCATGAGCTTAATCTCCGTGAGATTCTGAAAAATTAAGATACTGCCGATAATTTTATCCTCCTTATCTCTCAAAGGTGAGCTCGAACATCCCAGATGAATCTTCTGCTTTTTGTTTCCCTGAATCACCACTCCCATTCTGCTGCGGATCTGTTTATCATATATTCCGAAATTAAAAATGGCGCCAAACTCCGGAAAAACATCAACCACTTGCCGGTTGATCACTGCCGCAAGCGGGAATCCTGTTATTTCCTCAGCCGCCCTGTTAAAAGTTTTTATTACTCCCTGCAAATTGATCGTCATCACTCCCGTATCCAGCGATTCAATGATACTCCGGAAAAGAAGATCAAGCTGGTCGAATTCCGATTCTTTTTCCTTCAACAAAAACCTTGTCTTTTTTTCCTGTTCCACGACAAAGCTGGCTAATAAGGCCAGCACATAAAATGACACAATGTGCACCAATATGCGGATGAAAACGTCTTCCGCCGTGTAATCGTAGCCATATTCAAAAAAGGTAACAGGCGGTATGATGTTGAAAAACTCAAAATCCAGCAGCAGTCCGTAAAGTATGCCCGCCGCCGAAGCGATGATTAAACCTCCGTAGCGGCCCAGGAATATAACAGAGTATATTATCACCAAAGTGTACAGCACGGAATAATTACTGCGCAAACTTCCCGTGATATAAACAATCAAGGTGACCATGATGACGTCGATCGCCAGCTGGCCATAAACATTGATTTTAAAATCTTTGATTACTTTTAAAAGCAGTATGTAGATGATGGAGAAAAAATATGTTGCAGCAATAATAAAATAAAGGAAGTTAAGCGTCTTGACGGATACGGGAATGCCGGTCTTCTTAATATCAATAAAAATGGCAACACCCAAAAATAAGGTAATGATGATCAGACGGAAGACGATTAATAAACGCAGGCGCGATTTGTCTTTATCTTCTAATGACTGTTCCATAATCCTTTTTCAGCGCAATATATTGAACCTCATGCTATAATATTTCAGTTATTTTAGCTAATAAATTTCAGAAATCCCCGGAAGAAACGATGCAGGCGATGTCCAGACCTTTAATTGTCCCATTTATCGGTTTAATCATCGGAGTGCTTGCCGGTAATCATTTTAATTTCCCTTATTATTTCCTGCTTGGCATGCTTATTTTTATTTTAATTTCACTTTTACTGCTGCTGCGCAAGCAGCGTTGGGCTGCCTGCTTTTGCCTGATATTCTGTATTGCTCTAATCACCGGTATTTTCAACATTCAGAAAAGACAGTATTTGGACTCATCTCATCAATCCATTCTGCAGTATGCCGATGCCGGCCGAAAAACGGTGGAAGGAATCGTTGTTGAGAGTCCTTCTTACTATCCCGACAAAAACGTTTTAATCGTTCATTGCCTGAGATTGATCGAAAACGGCGTCTATATTCCGGTAACAGGCCGCATCCGTCTTGTCCTGCCTCTTGATTTGAGTTTTGCTTACGGCGATTTTATCCGCTTTCATACTTCTTTGAAGCAAATACACCGTTTTCAGAATCCCGGAGGCTTTGATTATGAGCGTTATCTTCACCGGCAGGGAATTTATGCGACCGGTTATATCGCCAACGGCTCCGGAATAGTTATGTTAAGAAGCAACGCCGGCAGCGGCGGGAAATTGCTGCTGGAATCTTTCCGGATATATTTGAAAAAGATCATTTATGAAAATGCTTCCAGCCCGGAGAGAGAGATCATCGAGGCAATGACGCTCGGCAACCAGAACGCCATTCCTGCCGACATCCGAGATGATTTCAATAAGACGGGTTTATCTCATCTGCTTTCCATTTCCGGTCTGCATATCGGAATGGTCGCGGCAATCAGTTTCTTTTTTATTACGCTCCTTCTGAAAATTTCTGAATATTTGATGCTGCGTCTGAACATAATTAAAGCGGCGGCAATGGTCGCATTTATCATGGTGCTGCTTTACGCCCTGACCGCCGGCATGGGTATCACCGTAGTGCGGTCGGCTCTTATGGCGCTGGTGTTTTTAATTGCCCTGATTTTGGATAGGCGCGGTGACCTGTACAATACGCTGGCGCTGGCCGGATTAATAATACTGCTTTTTTCGCCGGAAGCGCTTTTTGATATTTCCTTCCAGCTTTCCTTTGCCGCCGTCCTGTCCATCATTTACATCGTCCCGCGGTTCGATCAGCTCCCTTTCAGGGAAAAACTTACAACCTTCCCTCCGCGCATTCAGGGTATAATCCGGTATTTCTATATGTCGGTTATTGTTTGTCTGGCGGCAACGATAGGAACTGTACCGCTGATTATTTTTTATTTTAACCGCGTTTCCGCAGTGACCGTTATTGCCAATATTATTATTGTCCCCCTGCTGGGGACACTGACACTGGCCATTGCCATGGCTTTTCTTGTTACTGCATTTATTTTGCCGGCGGTAGCCGGCTTCTTTATTCAAACAGCATCTCTTTTTGTCTGGATATCACTGAAAATAATCAATAATCTGGCCTCATTTTCCTGGTCGTCCTTTACTTTCGCAAAACCAAATATTGGGGAAATAATTATTTTTTATCTGTTTCTTGCCCTGTTCTTCCAACTCTTCGGTCGGCAAAAAGGAAAGGAAAACGGTAAGGGTTTTTTCGTCCGCCATCCTTTAATATTGAAATATACATTAGTGGCGGCGGTGATTTTTCTCGTCGGCAATTCTTTATATTTATCGTTAAGGCAAATTTTCTCCACTAATTTAGCAATTACCGCCGTGGACGTAGGCCAGGGGTCCGCCATACTTGTGCGGTTACCCGGCGGGAAGAACATGCTCATTGACGGCGGCGGTTTTGCCGACAGTTCGTTTGACAGCGGTAGAATGGTTGTCGCCCCTTATCTGTATAATGAGCGAATAAGTAAAATTGATACGGTAATTCTTACCCATCCCCATCCCGATCATCTGCTTGGCCTTTTCTATATCATGGAGAACTTCAACGTACGGGAATTCTGGAGCACCGGTATAGCTGGCGATGACGAAACAGCCCTGAATTTGCGGAGAATTATCCATGAACGGGGAATTAAAACTTATGCCCTGACAGCAGATGCATCAATAAAGAAAAATAATGTTGAAATAAAAATTCTCTGGCCGCCTTCCGCTTCGACAAAGAACAAAGACATATTATCTGACAATGACCTAAATGATTCTTCATTGGTATTTCAGATAAGATACGGCCGTATCCGCTTTCTTGTCACCGGCGACATATCAACGAAAATCGAAGATATCC
>CAYYBK010000132.1:0-5826 GCA_964470015.1 uncultured Syntrophales bacterium | reverse complement strand
GAGGAACGATATCCAGATGTGTTATTATCCAGATGAATCGGGATTTGTTTCTGCCATCGATGGTCGTAAAAAAATTCGGCCTAATTTTCGATGAAACTCTTTCATCCCGGGCGTCATAATGCTGAAAATGCTTGAATCCCATCTCCGCAAGCCGTTTTTCCAAATAATGTGCTTTCTGCAATTCACCATCTCCGCCGTTTTCCGGGCCAACGGCCGGGTGGGAGCAAAGTCCAATCTGTAAGTCGATCATTGCCTCGCGGTAAGAATCTATTCTGTCTGTTATTCGGTTAAACAATGCCTTATCAATCATAGTTTTCCTCAATCCAATGGCGCTATCCGCACGGGTTCACCGTAATTGCTTTTTGCCGAACCAAAGTTTTTTATATCGCCTAAAATAAGGGTAATGTTATTCTTTCTGTCCAGATATTTTGCGGCGGTTCTCTGCAGGTCTTCCTTTTGAATTTTTTCAATTTTACTGCGATAGGTAACAAAGAAATCAGTGGGCAGCATATCATATTCAGCCTTCATTTGTTGCCAGGCAATCTGTTGCGCGGAAGTGAATGAAAAAATGAAGCCGTTATTTATTGACATTTTAGCCCAGGCGATTTCATCATCTTTAATCATGCCGGCATGAACGCTTTCCAATATGGAATCAATCAGCGAAAGCGTCTGGAATGTGGATTCTGTTTTAGTAAATGCATAGGCGGCAAATACTCCCTGATCGGGACGGGCGCGGTAAAAACTCCCGGCACTGTATGCGAGCCCTTCGTTGTTGCGTACCGCGCTGAAAATCCGCGAAGGGAAACCGCCGCTGCCGACAATAAAGTCCAAAACCGTGAATGCATGAAAATCAGGGCTGCTTTTGCCCGGTGCCGGCTGGCCGGTGATTATCGTAGACTGTGATATTTCTTTATTGATGTAAAAAAGACCGGTTCGTGAATTTTGCGGCGGAAAAACAGATCGGGCTGAATTGCTGCGGGATTCCCAGGAACCGAAGCATCTGCTGATCGTATTCAATGCATCTTCGAAGGTAATATCTCCGCTTATGGCAATCATTACATTTTGCGGATGAAAGAATTCTTGATGGAATTCGACCAAATCTCCGCGATCAATATTTTTTAAAGACGGTTGGGAAGCAAATCTGCCGTAGGGACTGCCATGGTGAATCAAGCGGTTGAATTCGCGGATGGCGAGCTTCTGCGGATCATCTTTTATGCGGCGTAATTCTTCGTTTTTCAGCCCTTTGGCCAGGACGAATTTATTCTGTTCAAATGCGGGAGTAATCATCATCTGTGCCAAGAGATCAATCCCCTGATCGATATCTTTCTTTAACAAAGCCAAAGAAATCTGCGTAAAATCAGCGACGGTGCTTATGGAAGGAGACGCCGCCAGAAAGTCAAAATGCTGATCAAGTTCGGCACTGCTCATCTTCTTTGTTCCGCCCGTTTTCATCAGATAAGCGGTTAATTCGGCAACACCTTCTTTTCCCTCCGGGTCATGCATTGTTCCGGTCTTAATCAGGGCATTGATGTTTACCAGCGGCAGTTCATGATTTTCCAGCAGATAAAGAACGATGCCGTTTGCCAGAACAGTCCGCCGGGCGTGAGGCAAATCAAATTGCAGCGGCGGATAAACGAGTTTGTCCGGCAGGGGTAAAGAAGCGGCATCTGTCGCCGGTGGCAGCAATGCGATAAAATTAAAAGCAGCTAACAGCAAGATAACCGATTTTAAATATAAAAGTCCAATGCGATGCTTCATAAATTTTTAATCCTGCCCTTTCCTTAAATCAGCAACGGTGCGGTTATCTTGTCCGAAATATAGTTTCGCCGTATTTTGCACGTCGTTTACAGATACCTGTTCAATAACTTTCGGATAATCGGCAAAATATTTGTAATTGCCAAGCAGCACCTCGTAATAGGATAGTATGGAGGCTAACTCTGAATTGGAGTCGAGGCTTTTGATATATCCCATTCTTAAATGATTTTTGGCCTTGGCCAGTTCGTCTGCGGAAACTGGTTCTGTTTTCAATCTCTCGATTTCTGAAAATATGGCTTCGGTAAGTTCCTTGTTGGTATGCGGGTAACGAGGTTCCGCCGTTATCAGGAAAATGTTGTTATATCTGTTTCCGGGAATACCGTTGGCCGCATTGATGCTTTTAGCAATACCCGCCTCCGTAACGAGATTATTATACATCCTGCTGGTGCGTCCTTTCGTCAGAATAGTTTCTATGACGTCAAACACATAATCTTCATAGACCGGTACCGTCGGCTTGTGATAGCCGATAAAAATCTGCGGATTGGCGTCAAAATTAACGGTGATTCTCCTTTCCTCCCGTTGTTGCGGTTCGGCAGGAATTGCCTTATCTTTAACACTGCTGCCAGGGGGCAGGGCGCCGAAATACTTATTGATTAATTTTAAAGTCGCTGCCGTGTTAATATCGCCGACAGCAGCAATGACAATATTTCCCGCTGATTTGTATTTAGCGAATATTTTTCTTACTGCAGCGGGAGTAAGGTTCATCAAATCATCGGCCCAACCAATGATCGGTCTCCGATAAGGATGGTATTTGTAAGTGGTGCTCAAAAAATGTTCGTATAATTTCCCCTGGGGGTCTGTTTCAACGCGTTGTCGCCTTTCTTCCATAACGACGGACCGTTCGGTATAAAATTCCCGGAAGACGGGATTCATTAAACGGTCGGATTCAATTCTTGCCCAGAGCTCTATTTTATTGGAGGGAAGACTTACCTGATAAGTGGTTATATCCTGACCGGTGGATGCATTCATATCCAGGCCGCCGTTTTCCGTGTAAAGGCGGTCGATGGCGTTGGGAACGAAATATTTTTTATGTTTTGTTTCCAGCTGCTTTAACTTTGCGGCCAGTATCTGAAGCCGCCGGGAATCGGCTTTTTTACCTTTGCTTTTTTCCCTATCCAGCGCATTACCTGTTTTCTCTATTTCTTGCAGGATTATTTTCTCGGCTTTATAATTTGTGGTGCCGATACTCGTCGTCCCCTTGAACATCATATGCTCCAAGAGATGGGCGGCTCCAGTTTCTCCTTCTGTTTCGTCAACTGCGCCGACGCGGTGCCGGATATAAAGAGAAACGGTAGGACTTGCATGTCTTTCCATTATTAGGACCGTCAGGCCGTTTTGCAGTTTTGTTTTGCTTATTTTATTTTCCAGATCAAAGCAGTATGAATTATCTGCGAAAAATAACAATAACAGGACAGAGGAAAATATTAATAAATTAGTTCTTTTCATCATTATCGGTTTCCTTTTTATATTTTTGGAAAAAAATCCGGCAGAAAGAATAAATCAGACCAGACAGGCAAACCAGAATTAGCAGTGAAGAGGAAAAGAAATACATGACGAATTCCACCGGATTATTTAGACGATAAGAGCCGATCAATGTATTAACCCCTATTAATAAAAAAAACAGGGAAAGGAGCAAAACGGCAATATTTTTAATCCAGTTGAAAATCGTCATCAGTTTCAAAATCCGTTCATTTCATTTTTCCCGCAAAGCTGCCTTTATTTTATTATAGGCATCAAAACTGAAATCGTCGTTGCGGCAGGGAAGCAGTGAGTTATTATGATACAGCGGTTCGTTTTTAATGTCAAAAGGTGATGTCTCGACAGCCTCCGCCCACATCTTCGTACCGGGAATGGGTGAATATTCAGCCAGTATCGGCTTGGCACCGCATTGGCGGACGAAAGCTATACTGGCTATTACTTCAGCCGCTTTTTGACCCGGTAATCCGCAGAGCAAATATATCCCTATTTCATTAGTTTTATAACCGGCATTTTTAAGATGATTAACAGCGTTTTCCAGCTCTTCATTTTTAACTTTTCCCCCTGATTCTGTTTGCCTTTTGAAGTCGGAAGTTTCAAAACCGAAACGGATGGTCTTGAATCCTGACGCGTAAAGCAAACGACTTATATCGCTGGTTATTTCCCGTAGATGTAATCCGTTCGGGCAGTGAAAGTTACACGATAAATTTCTTTTTTTAATTTCGTTGAGAATAATTATAATCATCCGTTCGGGGTTGACAAGCAAAGCATCATCGTAAAAAGCAAAGTTTTTCACGCCGAATTTATTTTGCCAGTACTCAATTTCATCAGCAACTTTCAGCGGATCGCGGCGGATAAATCTTTCGTTAAAAATATGCGAAGCACAGTAGGTGCACTGATATGGACAGCCCCGGGAAGTTATAAGCGGAACCTGTTCCAGATTTCGGATCAAATCGAAGGCCGGATAAGGATGAGAATCGAGATCCGCCGGATCCGGTTCCGATAAAGGCTGTTCGCCGAATAAGTTCCTCATAAGATGGAGTATCTGTTGCTCGCCGGCGCCGCTGATTATATGGTCGGCACCGGAATTCCCAAGTGTATGGTCGTAGCATAAAGTAGCCGACTTTCCACCCAATACAACCGGAACATGGGGCAGCATTTCCTTGATTATTCCGATTGCCTCGAAAACTCCCGGATACCAGTAGGTCATCAAAGAGGTTATGAGAACGATATCCGCATCCTGATGTCTTTTGATTTCCGCGCGGAATACATCGGGCGAGATGCCATAACGGCAGTAATTTCTTGGAAGCATATTTAAAGTATCTGGTTTTGTTACAACCTGGCGGAAAAATTTGCCGTTGCCACAAGCCAGACGTTGCGGTTTTTTCCCGGCAATCTGCATGGCCGGGTGATAAGGATCGAGACAGTCAATGAAGCTTACGCGGTGATTATTTCGTCTCAGCAAACCGCCGAGGTATAAAAGCCCTAAGGGTTTCAGCCAGAAATCGTATGCGGCAAAATCATAAATCCAGGGATTAATCAGAAGAATATTTTTACTCATTATCGTTTCTTTTTTCTATCAGCCGATATAAAAAATACATTTACCGCTGCTCAGGTGATAATGGCATTGTTTTACCGGTGTCTGATAAATGTCTTGTCTGTTTATAATAATATAACCGATGAGCCGAAAGGTATGATAAAGATTAATTTAGTACATATTCCCGTTATTTGTTTTTACCGCCTTTGTAGTCTGATTTTCCGTTATCGAGCTGGTCATACTGAGCGAATATATCTTTGAGATCAACGTCGTGATCTTCCAGGATTACATATTGCTGACCCTCATCGTCTTTGAGGGTCAAAGTGGGAATCTTGTATGCATCGTCGACCGAAGCGGTGTAAACAACATCCTGAACGGCATTAGGATCGATCAATGAAGAAATGAAATCCGGCTCCTTGGAAGAATCCGCGCCCATGCCGAAGCTTTTGTAGGGATGATTAAAAGATGTCTGGTTGTTGATAAATTCTTTCTGGTAAAGTTCCATGGTATACATGCCATCATTCCTACCTGTAAGCATGATTGTTTCCAGCTGCGTAAGTTTATTCTCACGAATACTGCTGCGGACAGATGAAGAGCCGCGTGTTATGGACAGAACCGGCACACGAAAACCGGCCTTTTCTATGTATGTTAATTGCTGCACAATCAACCAGGAAAGAGTCGAGGCAAATTGGTAGCGGATGACCTCCTGATTTTCCCCGGAGACAGAATTGTTAATGCGATAAATAGCGTCTTCCGCGTCGGTAGCATGCAGTGTACCAAAGACAAGATGTCCGGACTCGGCCGCATTAAGCGTAAGCCTGATTGTATCTGGTTCACGCAGCTCGCCGACAAAAATCACATCCGGATTTTCCCGCAAAACATCCAGCAGCCCCTGATTGAAGGATGGCACATGAATACCCACTTCCCGTTGTTCAATAAAAGCTTTCTTGGGTTTAAACCGGTATTCAATGGGGTCTTCTATCGTGATTATATGCACT
>CAYYBK010000131.1:0-5841 GCA_964470015.1 uncultured Syntrophales bacterium | reverse complement strand
ACCTGATTCCCCGTTTTCGTTTAGCCTGTTTTTTGCGCTTATTGCCGGCCGTAAACTCATTTTTTTCTAAGGCCACGATTTTCTTGACAGGCGGAAAAGCTTTGCCTATATTCAGGTGCACACAAATATTATAAGTGGGATAAAAATACTATGAACGAATCGGCATCAATAAAAACATGGCACCAAGAAACGGTGCTCGCAGAATTGAGCGCCAAATTAAGCAAGAGAGGATTTAATCCTGTCATTATCGATACCCTTGAGGCAATCAAAGATTTCATCACAAAGATAATTCCGCCCGATGCAACAGTCGGGTTGGGAGGCTCGGTAACACTGCGGGAAACGGGAATCGATGCCTTGCTTAAATCCAGAGGCAATACAGTTTTTGATCACTGGGAAGACGGCAAAAGCCCCGATGAAAGCCTTGCTGTGAGGAAGAAGCAACTGACAACCGATTACTTTTTGACCAGCAGTAACGCGGTTACGTTAGACGGCCGGCTGGTTAATATAGACGGCGCCGGCAACAGAGTGGCGGCTATGATTTTCGGCCCGAAGCACGTTGTCGCGCTGGTCGGATACAACAAGATTGCCAGTGGTATGGAAGAGGCAATCTGGCGGGCAAAAAATATTGCTTCCGCAAAAAACTGCAAGCGGCTGGGGCTTAGTACACCTTGTGCGAAAACCGGTTTCTGTATGGACTGCAAACTACCGCTTTCCATCTGCCGCGTAACCACCATAATCGAATACCGACCGATGCTAACGGATTTTACAATAATATTGACGCCCCTGGAGCTTGGTTATTAAATTTCACTTTATATTGATTATACTTGAATCCATGATGGAAATGCGGATAAAGCGCAAGCACAGATATCTGATCGTTACTATGTAAAATTAGCCTATCGCAGTAAAATAAGAGGATATCACAATTTTATCGGTTCATCTTCCCTGGAGAAGAAAATCTCTCTCCCGTTTATTTTGCAGGACAGACGAATAGGGATTGATATTTCCAGAGGATTGAAAAATTTTTCATAAGTTAAATATTCAATGCGTGTAGAAAGGGCAAGTACGATGAAGAAGTTTTGGCTATATTTTTTCAGCGGATTGTTTGTAATGTCAAGTTTTTCCGGTCTGCAGGCAAAGGAAGCGGCTTTGAGGCCCCTGATGGATGCCGCTAGTGCCGTAGATAGCGCTACCCGTGTAGCTATTGATTATGAGCAGGAATCAACAGCGATGCGGCCGTCGGCAACGAACTTCAACACCGGTTGTTCTCCGGCAGTCATTGAGCAATCAGCTGGCGCGGCCGGCTTGTGGCAGGTTGCGCAAACACAGCCGACCGATTGGTATAAACGGGGTTATGGGGACGGCGAGGAATGGCACAAACTATTAAGCGACGGGCAGCGTTCGGAAACGGCATTAATGGAGGGAAAAATAAACAATACCTGTCACCTTATAAAAATATATCACGACGCTGAAAAAGTAAGCCTTTATAAAAAGGGTGTCGATGATGTCGCCACCGCCCGGGGGACGGTGTTCCCCTGGAAGCCGGCGGAGCCCAGGCATTAAAACAAAATACTGGAGAGCTGTTTCCCGTCACGATTATTTTTCCCGGCAAGGTTATAGCCTGAGATTCGTAGCATCCTTGTTGGTAATAAACATTACGTAGGAGCAGTAACAAACCAGTCCGTTGTCTTCATTGTAAATTCTTACTTCGCTGGTGCCCATTTGCCTGCTGCAATGCACGGCCTTGGCAATGGCTTTTATTTTGCCGTGCCGTGCCGGTCGGACGTAATTAACGTTGGCATTGAGAGTTACGCACATCTTCCCGAACGATATAATTGAAGTTCCGGCGGCAATATCCGCCAGCGTCGACAGGGCACCACCGTGCAAGGTGCCCATAAAGTTTTGATTCCCTTTGCTGTAATCAAGTTCGGCTTCAGCGTATCCTTCCGCCATTTTCAGTATTTTCATGCCGTTATGGATACTGAATCTGTCGTTTTGATTGAAATATTCTACAAAGTGCGCATAATTCATAAAAGGCTTTCCTCTTCTGAAATAAATTCCAATAAAATAGTCATTCCCGGAAGTAATGCCCTGTAAAAATGTTGATGAACATTATTTAAGGCCTTTGCCAGGTATCAATTTTTTACTGCCTGGGAGCATCAGGTGCAGATAAGCTAAGTGCCGACCGGACACCGCATAGAGCAGTTGAAGCAAAAATATTGAAAGCCGATCATCTGGGCCTGATAAAGACTCATATATTCCGGAGTCGCCATCATCTTTTTCCGCTCTTCCGGGGTGCCATCAATAAATTTATTCCAGAATTTAATGTTGCTGGCTATTCCATAAGGTTGGGAATATCTTATACATTTCATTTCGTGAGTCTTTCCTTCTTCTTCGAGGGCCTTGCCGGGACATTGCTCCACACAGATGTTGCATTTAGTGCATAAGTCTTCCATAAACGGCGGATCAGGCGGTAATTCCGCATCGCATAAAACCGTCGTAAAAAGCACACGCGCCCCCAGTCGGGGATGAATGATCAGATTATTGCGTCCCCAATTGCCTAGGCCGGCGGCGAAGGCGGCATGCCGCTGCGAAAAATCGGCCACAAATCCGAATCTTGTTTCGGGAGCCATGCTCAGCGGATAAGATAACGGCGTGGACATGGCTTTAAGCCGGCAATCTTTTTCCAGATAACGGGCCAATTTATAATTGCAGGACTTCATGAATTCCATGACCTCCATTCTGCCGCCCATGGCGATTCTTTTATTATCACTTTCACAATTCGACAGCTCCTTGCATGCTATTACAATCAGAGATTTTGCTGCGGGGAAAATAGTTTCAAGCCGGGGCGATAATTTGCTTTTGTAATCAGCGACGCTGCCGAAACCTACGTCATCCACGCCCAGACTAAGAACATAATTTTTGATTTTTTCTTTTAATGCACCACTCATTTTTTGCCCTCCTTGTAAAAATGACAGTAATTTTCCCCCGAGAATTTCTTCCGGGAAAACTGAGCCGCATGAACAGAACACAGGTGGTTCGGATGTTTTATCTTTATGCCCTCCCGCAGTAACAAAACGTAATTTCAGCCCCCGGCAATTCCCGCGGCAGTAAGCCGGCAATTTTCGCTTGCGGCGATTATCGCAGCCCGTGCGCGGCCAGCCCTCACAGAGTTTACAGCAGCCGGAATAAGGGAATGACCAACAGCCGCTTTCCCGTAAATGCCGGGATTGATGCCCTGGCTGCGCGCATAAAGCCGGCTGTCTTTCGGCCGGCGGGCAAGAGTGAAATCGGGGCAAAGAGGCGTGACGTTTCCGGCCGCCGTTATCCCGGTGCTTACCAATGCACAGAGGACAAGTGATAACTCCCGCATAAAAGGTCTTTTTGTTTTCGCTCCTTCAGGTAAGTAAATTTTACAATAAATCACCAAAATAACGGTTCGCTTATTTCAATAAAAAACCATAATTTTGTGAAAAACGGCTTGTCCGCCATAAGTTTTACCTGGATTTGTCTAAAATGGTTCTTCAAAAGACATGACTGCTTAAATGCGATAAAACGTTGCTATATGTTTAATTAATTGTCAATATAAAAATAAGAAGCCTTTGTTTTATTGCCTTCAACGAACAGAGTGCGAAAAATTCCGGCAGGGGAAAGCAGGCAGGGTTAAAGACAATCTGTTAAGAAAGCCGGCATCGGCGTTGCCTCAATGAAATGGCTGGATAGATTTGCGCTGCCTGCAAAAAAATGTTAAATAGTTTACAATAGACAAAAATAAAAAGATAAGGAGCGAATATGGACGTTATCAGTGCAGTGAAAAACAGAAGAAGTATCAGAAATTTTAAGACCGATCAGATACCGAAAAATGTTCTGGAGGAAATATTCGATGCGGCACGTTGGGCGCCGTCCTGGGGTAATACGCAGCCTTGTGAAGTTTTCGTCCTGACCGGGAAGCCGCTGGATGAGTTTAGAAAGGAGAATTACGAAAAGAAACGAACCAATGCGCCGGCAACTCCCGATATCAAAACGCCCACATTCTGGCCGGATGCCCAAAAAAAACGTTACGGAGAAATCGGAAAAACAATTTTTACTGCCCTGAACATTCAGCGGGACGATAAGGAGGGGAGAAACAATTATTCTCTCGATATGTCCCGGGTTTTTAACGCACCGTGTTTTCTCGCTTTCTGCATTCCGGCAGGTGTTGCGGTGGAATACGCGCTTCTTGACGTCGGGCTCATGATTCAGAATGTGTGTCTGCTTGCCTGGGAAAAAGGTCTGGGCACCTGTATTATGGCGGCGACGATCGAGTACCCGGAACTGCTGCGCAAGTTTGCCTCGATTCCGGAAGATAAAAAAATCGTGATGGGCGTGGCACTGGGATATCCGGACAGTAATCAACAAATCAATCGGTTCGAACGGCCAAGGATCAAGATGGAGGAATTAGTCCACTGGGTCGGGTAATGCTTCAATCAACCGTGTATTCAGTAACCGATAAAAGAATGACTAATTGCCTGCGGGTAAGTGTTTTTTATGGTGGGGGGACGGCGCAGCTGGCCATCCCCCCATATTTTTAGCGCGGTTATTCAATGTTCCCGGATTTATTTTAATGAGCATCACAGCGGCCAGTCGGGACGCGGCTTTTTTGTGCCGAACCACTTGAGCATGCCGTAAAACATGTCCGGATGATGCAGGGCGGTGTTGAGGCGGGTGAACTTGTTTGGCGAGGTGATGCCGTTTAAAAGATTATCGAATCGATCGGAATTCATTGTTGCCATTTTTTTAATCGTAACTTTCTCCCACGCCAGTTTTTCGGACATATATGACAGCAATTTTTTCCGATAGTTGGCAGCCGCGCGGATGCCATTGCCGGCCGCTTCGACGGCCAGAACACCGCTCAAACAGGCTATATCTATCCCGCCGCCGTGCAGAGCGGATGCCAAACCGGCCGCATCGCCAACAAGAATGATATTGCCGTAAATCAGCTGCGGCAGCATTCTTGTTGAAACAAAGCCACTGCCTTTTTTTATCATACCGGCAGCATCCAGTCCTTCCCTGTGCAAGGCAGCGGACAGCAATTCTTTCAGATTCAGCCTTCCTTTGGGGACAGTGCCGCATACTTTGCACACCACGCCGACGTTGGCTTGTCCGGCGTTTTTGGGAAATATCCAATAGTAGGACGGCTGGAAATCAGCAGGAATGTCAGGGAAAAAGGCAAATTTGATGCGTGGCATAAGTGCGCTGAAATCCCCCGCCAGGACGATCTGATGGGCCAGAAGATATTCTTTGTAATATTCAGCCGTAAACTGGTAGGCCCTCGCTGTAACAGAAGGAGCGCCGCTGGCATCAATAATCCAGTCGTATTCCTTTTGCATCCGCCGCAGTCGCGCGGCGGTGATTTTCGTGCTTTCTGAAATGGCAACACCCCGTCTTTTGGCAAGATCGGCCAGTTCCGTCTGCCAGGACCGCCGGTCCAGCATCCATAAATTCCGGTACCGGCCCAAGGGGAAAACATATTGCCCTTGTCCTTGAAGAATGATCTCCTGGACGGGGTGCAGAAGTCCTTTGCCCGGTTGGGCCATAATGCCGAGTGAATCGATGATGCATTCCCCGCAGACAATGCCTTCCCCGATTTTTCTTTTTTCAAAAAGATCAACTTGAATGTTTTGTCTTGCCGCGGTCAGTGCAGCATAAAGACCGCCCGGTCCCGCCCCGATGATCGCTATTTTCATATTTCTTTCATGCAGGTATAATTGCAGAAACTGTCCCTTAAATGTTGATCCGCTCTCAATAAAGGAAAAAACATAAATGAGGTGTTCAGCAAATACTTCCGGGGGAAAAATATTCTCT
>CAYYBK010000130.1:4201-5871 GCA_964470015.1 uncultured Syntrophales bacterium | reverse complement strand
TCTGGTGGCGGTGCAGGGAATTGAACCCCGGACACTACGGATATGAGCCGTATGCTCTAACCAGCTGAGCTACACCGCCATTTGGATAAAATAAATTTGAGCGTCGCTATATATAACTGCGTAAACTTTGTCAATAGTTATTGCTCGGTGTCCAGTTCATAAACGACGATTACGCTTGTATCCTTCACGGATGTGCCCACGGATAAAACCAGCGCCAGCACCAGTTCCGGCTTGCCGTCGTTGTCTATATCCTTGAAAACATAATCGGCAACATAGCCGTTGATTTTTTTCGTTCGCCAGTTTTCGGCCATTCCGATGCCGTCCCATTCCAGGCAGTAGATCTCACTGGAAGTGAACATTTTAAAGTTTTTCAACAGCCGGGCTGTCGATGACAGGTTCTTAACGATGATCAGTTCTTTTTTCCCGTCTTTATTAAAATCATAGGTGAGAATCCGCAAATTGATGAAGGCACTCTGTACATTTTCTTCATTTTCGATATGCTTCTTGTCTCTTACCTTTTCGAAGTAATTATTGCTGCCTCCGAACTCCTCGTCGCCTCGCCAGATCAGCTCTTCGTTTTTAAATCCGAAAGTTAATATTTGATTCAGTGCCTTGTTTGTCTTTTGAAAAATGCACAAACGGTCTATTTCATCCAGCGCGATAATCTTTTCATCGCCCCCCGTACCAAAGTTGTCGATGCTTAGCCCGTAGATCGAAAGACCTTTCGGTATCTTCATTTTTTGATCTTCGACAAGCTTGCCTTTTCTCCAGACCATTTCATAGATCGGTGTGTCGAAGATTTTGTCAAAGCCGTAAGATTGACCCAGCAGCATGGGAACTCCGGATGGCGTATCTATGACCCGTAGAAAATATTCAATATCAGAAGCGACTTTTACATATTTGCCGTCTTGAAGTTCCAGAACGAAAGAATCGAGCGTCGATTCATTGATCGAAGTTACATAAATTTGATTCGTGCCGCTTCTCTTGATATCGGCTATATCCACCGAAAGATATTTGTCGTATGATTTTCCTTCGATTTTTTGCAGTTGCCTGAATTCGTTACCAATTTTCTGGTATATGTAAATATTATGATCGTCGATGGTGACTACTTCGTTTAAATTATCGCGGTTGACGTCGCCGATGTCCATTCCTTTAAATTCCGCCTGAACGCGCTGGCTCATCCAGAAGCCTTTGCGGTTGAAGGGATCAGGTGCGTTAATAAAGTCGGTATTGATGACGGAAGTCAGTGTTCCTCTTTTGGTTGTTTTCATCCCCGCGATTATTTTGGACTCGCGCGAAGCTCCCGCCGCCAGCGAGGGTGCAGCGGCCACCGCAGCCGGCTGGGCGGCTGATGCTTGCGGAGCGGTACCCAGAATATGCTGCACAATCCGCTGGGAAAAATCGTTTATTTTCGGGATTACTTCATCCAGGCTGGAAGATTGCGTGAAGAAACCGACATCGGATCTGGAATTTACAATATCAACCAGTTTACCGTCGACGCTGATGCTGTTGCCTATTTTGGTTATACTTCCCCAGACGACGTAATCGGATTTCAATTTTTTACCGACGGTGTAAACGTCATTTAAGGAAATCTCTCTAATCCCGGATTTTTTCAATTCATCCTGTACGATATCTTTTGCGGTAACTTCAATTTTGTTGGAGACGGAAAG
>CAYYBK010000130.1:0-4191 GCA_964470015.1 uncultured Syntrophales bacterium | reverse complement strand
TGCCTTGTCTGACGTATTCAATATTTTCCGAACTGTTTAGGGTAAAAGGCAAAACTGTGACGATGTGCTTATCTTTTGCCCAAGGCACTCCTGCGGATAAAAGAAAAATAAATAAACAAACTATATATTTAAATATATGTTTCATTTTTATCTCCTTTGGAAAAGAAGTACATGTTTTTTAACTAACATTTAAAAAATGATAATTCAAGACACATTTCCATCTAAGAAAGATATCGTTATGCTGTTTTTCTGAAGGACAGACGATTAAGGACAAGCGATCGCTTTCAGATTAATTTACTTGTCTGAATCCGGAGTAATTTCTTCTTCGGAAAAATTGATCGAAAGATGATAAACACCTGATTCCAATCTGGACTGGACGGGAAACGGCAGCTTTTCATATACTTTCAGCATGGATTTGTTATCGCAAAGGATATCGGCGGAAAATCCTTTTATTCCTTCTTCCCGGGCATATTTTATCAGTATTCCCATTAAAAAAGAAGCAATCCCCCTGTTCGTGTATTTTTCATCGACAATGAAAGCGGTGTCGGCAGTAAAGCCGTCCGTCCGTCTGCTGTATCGGCCTTCGGCAATTATTCTTTCCGTTCCGCCTTCATCAATCAAACCGACGATAGACATATCGCGGCGGTAATCGATATTTACGTATTCCTGCATTTTGGAATGCGGCATCGTTTTAATCGGGCTGAAATAGCGGTAGAAAACGGAATTGTCCGAAAAACGATAAAACAGCCGGCGCATTGCTTCTTCGTCGGATGGTTTGATGGCGCGAAAAAAGACTTTTGTTCCGTCAGCAAAGGTGTGAACTATTTTTATTTTATCGGGATAAAAATGTCCGGCGTTGTGAAGGTAGATTTGATCGGGGTAGAGAATCCGGAACGCTTTTGCCTGCCGTACCAACTCCGCCCGGTCGTCGGGGTGGGCGATATCAATTAGCGCTTGTGCCCTTTCTCGCACCGATTTACCGAAAAATGACGCAATGCCATATTCCGTAACAATTAAATCCAGCGATTCTCTGATGGTAAATTGATTGGGATAATTTTCCACGGAAAGTAATATATTGGATTCGTTTTTCAGGTTACGGCTGGACATGGCGAAAATCGCTCTTCCTCCGCGGGAGCGCTCGGCGCCAGCAAAAAGTTCCTGGATCTGGCCCGGGCCGGCGGTAACGTTTCCCTTGCCCACGGGGAGGGCGATATTCCCGTTCAGATCAGCTTTTCTTGCCGGCAGGATGACCACGATTTTATCGATAAGTCCCATTTTTAAATGGTCGGCAATGACGTCAATGCTTTGAAACTCAATCAAGGGGTTGTTGTTCAACCATTCCATCAATTTTTCGGTACCCTGGGCATAGGCGGCCACGGATTTTCCGTGCATCGATTTTTTTCTTTTATTCGTGACGGCACCGCATTTTATCAAATCCATCAATACGTCAGTGAAAGTATAAGTATGGATTCCCAGATTTTTTTTATGCTTTAAATGATTGCCCAGGGCTTCATAAATCGAGCCGGCAAAAAAAGACAAGCAACTGCCGTCTTCCAGAATCGCAGCGATATTGGCGGCGACTTTATCCGTTATCGGATCAACCGGCCAACGGGGGAAATAAATCAACGGCTCTGTTGCTTTGATTAGATAGTGAAAATCACTGACATGAACAAATGTGTCGCCCATCGTCCGGGGCACTTTTTCATTTATTTCGCCGACAGCCAGGGCTGCTTTTTCCATCGCCTGTTTGGCTATGTCCACGGCCACACCAAGACTGGCGAATCCGGCCGCGTCCGGCGGCGAAATCTGCACAAAAGCAGCGTCTATCTTTATTGTACCGGAGGTGATCATCCGCGGTATGCTGGAAAACTGGCAAGGGATCATGTCCACGGAGCCGGCGGTGATCGCTTCACTGGCCAGCCAGCCGGAAAAAAATGTTTTCAGGCGGAATTTATGCTTGTTCTGCGCCGTATTCAGAGAAACTGCATCGCCTAGGCTGATAATCTGGATTAATTCGAGATCGCTTAAATTGGACATTTGCGCCGACAACAGGTGCTTCACAAGCGTGCGCGGCTCCGCGACTCCGGTTCCCAGGAAAATGCTCATGCCCGGATCGATTTTAGCAAGTACCTTTGCCGGCGCGACAAGTTTTTGTTCCCATTCGGCGTCTGTTGATTTTTGCATATTTTTAAGCCTTTGCCGGAATGACATAAAAAAATACGGCCATGAAGTGGCAGATACTGCCGCATAGGACAAATAAATGCCAGACGGCATGATTAAAAGGCAACGTTCTCCAGGCGTAAAAAATTGTGCCCAAAGTATAGGCAAGCCCGCCGGTCACAAGCCATGCTATCCCGCGGCCGGGAAGGGCCTGAAATAAAGGGCCGGCGGCAAAAACAACCAGCCAGCCGATGCCGATATAGGCAAGTGTGGAAATAACTTTAAAACGGTCGATAAAAAAAGTTTTGAAAACAATGCCGAAAACAGACAGTGACCAGACCAGGGCAAAAATAATCCAGCCCAGGGTACCCCGAACGACAAGCAGCATAAAAGGCGTATATGTTCCGGCAATCAAGACATAAATACAGCAATGATCGATTACTCTCAATACACGCTTGATTTCCGTCTTTTGAAAACTGTGGTAAAGCGTCGAAGCCGTGTAAAGCAACACGAGTGAAAGGCCGAAAACGGCTGAACCGGCAATATGTCCGGCCTGTCCGTAAGTGCCGGAATGAATGATTAAAAAAATTAATCCGGCAATGCTGATTAAGGCACCTGTTCCGTGAGTTATGGCATTGCAGATTTCTTCTGCCGGACTGTATGGAACTGTTTTTCTTGGTTGCGCCATGTTTTATAACGATTCCTCCGCCTTTGATTAAAACTATGTTCTCCGCCGCGAATTGTCAATCTTTAATTACCGGGCGGATTAATTCTTGACGGAACAATAAAAATCGTAATAATAACCACACAGATGTTTCAGCTCACGATTTAAGGTTGCATCGAGTAAATTAATCTTGAGGAGAATGATGTGATAGCAAGATATTCCCGGCAGAAAATGGCAGATATCTGGAGTGCGGAGAACAGATATCGGAAATGGTTCGATGTGGAAATACTGGCTTGCGAAGCAATGGTTAAACTGGGCAAAGTCCCGGCGCGTGCCGTAAAAACCATCAGAGAAAAGGCGCGCATCGACGCAAAGCGCATTGATGAAATTGAAAAAGTTACCAAGCATGATGTCATTGCTTTCCTGACATCGGTTACGGAGGTTGTCGGTGAAGACGGACGATTTCTCCATATGGGAATGACGTCATCGGATGTTCTGGATACATCTTATGCCGTTTTGCTAAAAGAGGCGGCGGATCTATTGCTTGACGATATTGATCAGCTTAGCGCTATTTTGAAAAAGAAAGCGCTGGAGCATAAAAATACGTTGATGATCGGCAGATCGCACGGTATTCACGCCGAACCGATAACCTTCGGTTTAAAGATGGCCCTGTGGTATCAGGAGATGCAGCGTAACCGTCATCGGCTTGTCCAGGCCAGAAACTCCGTCAGCACCGGTAAGATATCAGGCGCCGTCGGCACTTTCTCTTTTATCGATCCTTATGTTGAAGAATACGTCTGCGGCAAGCTCGGATTGCAGCCGGCGCCGGTTTCTTCGCAAATCGTGCAGCGCGACCGGCACGCCGAATTTTTCACAATGCTGGCGATCATCGCTTCCTCGCTGGATAAATTTGCCCAGGAGATCAGGCTGCTGCAAAGAACAGAAGTGCGGGAAGCGGAGGAGTATTTTTCTCCGGGTCAAAAAGGATCTTCGGCCATGCCGCACAAACGAAACCCGGTGCTTTCCGAAAATTTATCTGGCCTGGCCAGGCTTATGCGGTCTTATGCCATTGCCTCTTTGGAGGATGTTGCCCTGTGGCACGAAAGAGATATCAGCCATTCATCGGTGGAGAGAGTAATCGGACCGGATGCGACTATTTTGCAGGATTTCATGCTGGCGAGATTCACGGGAATGATTGATAAACTGGTTGTCTATCCGGAAAAAATGCTATCCAATTTACAAATGACGCACGGTGTGGTCTTTTCTCAGATGGTCTTGCTGGCTCTTGTCGAAAAAGGAACCACCAGGGAGGACGCCTATGCCATCGTCCAGCGCAATGCCATGCGTTCCTGGGAGGAGGGGACAGC
>CAYYBK010000129.1:0-5974 GCA_964470015.1 uncultured Syntrophales bacterium | reverse complement strand
GAAGAAAGGAGCAACGATCATGAAGGTTGATTTTTTCTGCTGGAATAAGTGAATGACCTGCCGGAAAACGAGGGAGTTTCTCTCGCAGAAAAAAGCGGCGGTAAACGAGCGTGATTTTTTCAGGATTCCGTTCCAACGTGCGGAGGTCGAGGCGCTCCTGCAGGGCAAACCGGCCTCCGATATGTTCAGCTTCCGCTCACCCAGCTTTAAAGAGCTGGGCCTGGATCAGGCAAAACTTACGGATGATGATCTGATTAATCTCATGCTCAAAGAGCCGCGTCTCATCCGCCGCCCCATTGTAAAGATCGGCAAAGATGTTTATTTCGGGGCGGACAGCAAGTTTCTGGCGGAAATTATTAAATCCTGATGCGGCCGGGGGACGGCAGTATAATTGACGGACAATCCGGCAGTAACCGGTGGTGTGGCATTGATTGCCGGAATGGTCCGCAAAGCATCGGAATCCGTAAGGGCATCTCCCCGTTGTCTTGTCACTCCGCCAGTTTTTTCATAAATATTTCTTTGACCAGTTTCGGATTGGCCTTACCTTTAGATGCCTGCATGGCCTGGCCGATCAGAAATCCCGCTGCCTTTGCCGTGCCGTTGCGATAATCGCTTACGGCGGCGGCGTTTTCCGCCAGAATTTTAAAATTTTCCTGAGGGAAAACTTCATCCCTGTCTATTTCGGCGGCCCGGGGGGCAAAGTTCTCCAGGGCAATGCGCCTTACCGTGTCGCGCAGCATTATCTGATCTTGCGTCAGTCTGAAATCCATAGTCCCATCCTTTCGTTTTATTGAAAAATGATATTGTGAAGAAACGCTCTCGTCTATTCAGCCTGTTCTAAAAATCGCCGCACCCTGGCCGGTGGTAAACTTGCCCTCAGCGGAAACAATATGCTTGCTGTTTCTCTTTTGGGCAGCTACTCTCCGATGATTTTCACCAGCACCCTTTTCTTTCTTCCTCCATCGAACTCGCCGTAGAAGATCTGCTCCCAGGGTCCGAAATCAAGCTGCCTGTTGGTTACGGCCACAACAACTTCCCGTCCCATAATCTGCCTTTTCAGATGTGCGTCGCCGTTGTCTTCACCGGTGCGGTTGTGCTGGTAACGGGAAACCGGTTCATGAGGGGCAAGCTGTTCCAGCAATTCTTCATAGTCCTGGTGCAGACCGGATTCATCATCATTGATAAACACCGAAGCCGTAATATGCATCGCATTGACCAGCATAAGGCCTTCTCTGATACCGCTTTCCTGCAGACACGTTTTAACCTGCGGTGTGATATTAATAAATGCCCTCCTGTATGGGATATTAAACCAGATTTCCTTGCGCCAAGATTTCATTGATGATCCTCCATATTTTTTACATAAATAAATGGGACGGCAAATCATTTAAAGTATTGAATTTTTGCCGTATTCTATTAGCAAACCGGACGCTATTTTGCAAAAAAACTTCAGTTAAATACAGCTTTCGAAGAAAAAATCGCCAAGCCCGGGGATTCCTGATATTAGCCAGATGTAATTAACTTTACAAGCCTATTGCCTTGTGTTAATAGGCAAAAAGAAGTCAAAATCCATTCAGGAGAAATTATATGTCCGGCCATTCTAAGTGGAGTACGATAAAAAGAAAGAAGGGTGCCATTGATGCCAGACGCGGTAAGATATTCACGAAAATCATCAAGGAAATAACGCTCGCGGCAAGGCTCGGCGGCGGCGATATCGAAGGGAACTCCCGGCTCCGGCAGGCGGTTCTGGCGGCTAAAGAAGAAAATATGCCCAAAGACAATATCGACCGGGCCATTAAAAAAGGTATCGGCGGCGGGGAAGGCGCGTCCAATTACGAAGAAGTTACTTACGAAGGTTACGGACCGGCCGGAGTTGCCGTCCTGGTGGAAGTGATGACGGACAATAAGAACAGAACGGTCGCCGAAATACGTCATATCTTTTCGAAGCACGGCGGTAATCTTGGCGAAAACGGCTGTGTGTCCTGGATATTTGCAAAAAAAGGCATCATCATCATTGATGAGAAATCCATCGGCGAAGATGCCCTGATGGAACTGGCGCTTGATGCCGGAGCGGAAGATGTCCGGAAGGAAGATAACGAGTACGAAGTTATTACCGACCCTGCCTCCTTTGAAGCGGTAAAAAAGGTTATAGAAACCAAGAGCATAAAATTTTTGCAGGCCCGGATCAGCATGATCCCGTCGAACACCGTAAAACTGGAGGCGGCAAAAGCGGAGCAAATGCTGAAGCTCATGGAAAAACTTGAAGATAACGACGATGTACAGAACGTTTATGCCAATTTTGACATTGATGCTTCTATCATGGAGAAGCTGAGTGCTTAACGGAAAATTGTTTGTAAATGGAATAGAAATTGCGCATTTTAGGAATTGATCCCGGCAGCCAGATTACCGGTTACGCGGTGATTGAAAAAGAGGGAAGTCTCTTGCGGCATATTGCCCATGGCGAAATAAGGCCGCGAAAAAAATCTCTTTTATCAGAAGTGTTGATTTCCATTCACCGGCAGTTGTCCGAAGTTATTAGGGATGCGACTCCCGATGCCATTGCCGTAGAAGATATTTTTTACGGCAAAAATGTTCGCAGCTTAATCAAGCAGGCCGAGGTAAGAGGTCTGGTGATTTTTACCGGAGCCGATCAAGGAATTCCGGTTTTTGAGTATTCGCCGCTGGAAGTCAAACAGGCTGTGGTTGGTTACGGACGCGCGGAAAAAAAACAGGTGCAGATTATGGTTAAAGTTATTTTAAAGCTCTCATCACTGCCGCCTGCCGACGCCGCCGATGCGCTGGCCGTTGCCGTGTGTCATGCTAATTTTTGCAAGGAGCAGCCAATCAGATGATCGCCCTTATTACGGGTAAAATCGCTTATAAAGGAATATCCAGTATCGTGGTGGAGACAACGGGCGTCGGTTACCGGGTTTTTATCCCCCTGTCAACTTTTTATGCGCTTCCCGAAGCCGGTGCGCAGGTAACGCTGCATGTTCACACTCACGTCAAGCAGGATGCCATCAACCTTTTCGGGTTTTATACGGTGCAGGAACGGGATCTTTTCCAATTGATGATTTCCGTGAGCGGCATTGGACCAAAGATCGCCATGAATATCATTTCCGGAATCGCGGCCGGTGATTTGCTGCAGGCCATTTCCTGCAGTGATGTGGGAAGACTTACCGGTGTGCCCGGAGTGGGCAAAAAAATGGCGGAGCGCCTGATCCTTGAACTCCGGGAAAAAGTTGTCAAAAAAATGACGATGGAACAGATTCCCGCTAACGACGATCAGCAGCGCAGCGGTGAATTGCTTAAAGAAGACGTGATTTCTGCTTTGGTCAATTTAGGTTATAAAAGCAATACGGCGAAGGATGCACTGGATAAGGTTGTTCATGCGGCAAAGGAAAATTTGACTCTGGATCAGCTTCTGAAAAAGACCTTAAAAATTCTTGCCGGCTGATTTGCTTTTAATGCGGATGAATAATCTATGGATACAACCATAAAAAATCCTTTAATAAATCCCGACTGTTCTGAAGATGAACTGCAACTGGAAGCTACTTTGCGTCCGGTAAAGCTGGCTGATTACGTCGGTCAGGAAAAGGTAAAGAGCAATCTGGCTATTTTCATCGAAGCCGCCAGGAAGCGGCGTGAAGCGCTTGATCACGTTCTTTTATATGGTCCGCCCGGTTTAGGCAAAACAACGCTGGCCTATATTATCGCCCGGGAAATGGGTGTGGATATCAAAGTGACATCGGGGCCGGTAATTGAGCGTCCCGGTGACCTGGCGGCGATTTTGACCAATATGCACGACCAGGAGGTACTTTTCATTGATGAAATACACCGGCTTTCCCATGTGGTGGAAGAGATTTTATATCCGGCGATGGAAGATTATCATATCGATATTTTGATCGGACAGGGCCCTTCCGCCCGCTCCATGAAACTGGAAATACCCAAATTTACTCTGGTCGGCGCCACAACCCGTGCGGGGTCGCTTACTTCACCTTTGCGCGATCGTTTCGGCATGCACTTTAGATTGGAATTTTATTCGCCGCAGGAACTGGCCGTGATCATCAAAAGATCAGCTGCCATTTTGGGGGTGAAACTGGCTGATGCCGGCGCTCAGGAACTGGCCAAGCGCGCGCGGGGGACACCACGGATCGCCAATCGTCTGCTCAAGCGCGTCCGTGACTATGCCGAAGTGAAATACGACGGAATGATTGACGGCAAAATCGCCGCGGAAGCGCTGGATGCTTTTGAAGTCGATTATAAAGGTTTTGATCAGATGGATCGGAAACTGCTGTTGACGCTTATCGAAAAATTCAACGGCGGACCGGTTGGGGTGGAGAGCTTGTCGGCGGCGATCGGTGAAGAAAAGATGACCATCGAGGATGTTTACGAACCATATCTGATTCAGGAAGGATATTTGCAGCGAACGGTTCGGGGCCGGATCGCCACCGCCAGAGCCTATGAGCATTTCGGGCTGAAAGCAACGGCACAGAGAGATCTTTTTTAATTAGATGAAAATTTTAATGCACATCTGCTGCGGGCCGTGTACGATTTATCCGCTGAAAGAGTTGAGGACTAGGGGATACGATGTTTCCGGCGTTTTTTATAATCCCAATATCCATCCTTATCAGGAATATCAGCGCCGGCTGCAGACATTGAAAGATTACGCCGCCAGAGCGTTTCTGAATATTTTCTGTCCCGAGGGGTATCCGCTGGAGGAATTTTTGCGTCAGGTTGTCTTTAAAGAAAATGACCGCTGTGAATATTGTTTGCAATCCCGGCTTAAGTATACCGCGGAAATGGCGCTGTCCGGAAAATACGACGGATTTACGACGACACTGCTGTACAGCAGATATCAGAAGCATGATCTTATTCGGGAAATGGGGGAACATTTCAGCCGGCAAACGGGGATCCCTTTTTACTACCAGGATTTTCGTTTGGGCTGGTCCGAAGGCGTAAAAATTTCCCGGGAATTAGGCATGTATCGCCAGCAATACTGCGGCTGCATTTACAGTGAGAAAGAACGCTTTTACAAGTAGGTCCTCTTTCCTTGCTGCAATTTTCAACTATTCAATGATTTAAGTTTCCGGTACAGCTTTGTTCTGGTCATGCCCAGCAGCTCCGCCGCTTTCGACTTGTTTCCTCCTACCTGTTTCAGCGCTTCCAGAATTTTTGACTGCTCAAAAACCTCGTATTCTTTCCAGGTCGACAAGGGCTGGCTTTCGATCGCCGGCAGCCGCTCATCATCCAGGGAGGAACTGATAACCGAAAGAACATCTTCCTCACTGATACAATTGACGTCGGATTTCGTTATCAGTCTTTCCAGAACGTTTCTGAGTTCCCGGACGTTTCCCGGCCAGTTGTGTTTTCTTAACTCCTGCAACGCGTGAACGGAGAGATATTTATTCAAGCCATAGCGGTTGTTGATGTTGCGGATGAAGTAATGGCAAAGAGGCTCGATGTCTTCCGGACGTTCCCGGAGCGGCTTTATTTTAATGGGCACGACGTTTAACCGGTAAAAAAGATCTTCCCGAAATGTTCCCTTTTTTACCATCGTCTGCAGGTCCCGGTTGGTTGCGGCGATGATTCTGACGTCAAGTTTTATCGGCTTGGTGCATCCGACACGCGTTATTTCGCCGGTTTCAATCGTGCGCAGAAGTTTTACCTGCATGGGGTAAGGAATGTCTCCCACTTCATCAAGAAATAATGTTCCTCCCTGCGCTACTTCAAAAAGCCCAATTTTCCCCCGGCGGAGCGACCCGGTAAACGCACCTCCCCGGTAGCCGAACAGCTCCGACTCCAACAGGGTATCCGGTATTGCCGGAATGCTCACGGGGATAAAAATATTTTTTCTGTTGCTGTTATTGTGAATAGTTTTGGCCAGTACTTCCTTGCCGACGCCGGATTCCCCGGTGATGAGCACAGTGAAATCAAGCGGAGCAACTCTTTTGACCACATCGAGCAGAGACTTCAT